>DAVZGU010000084.1:0-7123 GCA_052274215.1 Clostridium sp.
CATTGTAAACGCAGCAGCTTCTGCTGGTGCAAGAGCATCATCATCAGGAATAAAATCGCCTAAATGACTATCTTCTTCTTCACCTATAGGAGTCTCTAGTGATACTGGTTCTTGTGCAATTTTCATGATCTCTCTAACTTTTGCTACAGGCATTTCCATTTTTTCAGCAACTTCATCTGGTTGAGGTTCACGTCCGAGTTCTTGCAGCAATTGCCTTGAAACTCTAATAAGTTTATTTATAGTTTCAACCATATGTACAGGTATCCTTATAGTTCTTGCTTGGTCAGCTATTGCTCTAGTTATTGCCTGTCTAATCCACCATGTAGCATAAGTACTAAATTTAAAGCCTTTTCTATAATCATATTTTTCTACGGCTTTTATTAATCCTAAATTACCTTCTTGAATAAGATCTAAAAATAGCATTCCGCGACCAACATATCTTTTAGCTATACTTACAACGAGTCTTAAATTAGCCTCTGCTAATTTTTTCTTAGCGGCTAGGTCTCCTTCTTCATTTCTTTTAGCAAGATCAATTTCCTCACTTGATGATAATAAAGCAACTTTTCCAATTTCTTTTAAATACATCCTAACAGGGTCGTCTATAGATACGCCTTCTGGTATGCTAACATCAAGTTCTTCAGTTTCTGGTTCAGTTTCAGCTTGAGCTCCAGTTGCAGGTGCAGCAGCTTGGTGCATATCCCCAATAACCTCTATCTCCATTGATTCTAAAACTTCATAAACCTTTTCTATTTGTTCTGGACTTAAATCTATTTCATAAAGTTCTTCCATTACTTCTTTATAAGTTAAAGATCCTTTTTTCTTTCCTTTTTCAATAAGTTTTTTGACTATAGTCATTTTCGAACTTTTATCCTTCATCATATTACCTCCTTTCAAAATACTATAATTGGTTTAGATCTTTTTGCATTTCTATAAGTTTTTGAGCTAATTGTATAGATTCTTCTAGCAAACCTTGTGATTCATATTGTTTGATTTTATTCATAATTTCTTTTTTCGACTCCTCTAACTTGAATTTTTTAAGTTCCTTTATGCAGTCATTTATAAGTTTTTTATGTTCCTCTTCATCTCCAGAAAATTCAATTTCCATAGTATTTATCCATTCTTTTGTACATTCTATATCATTACATGTAAATTCAATTTTTTTAGTTTTTTCATCTTTCGTCAAATTTCTATATTTAACAATTAATGTATATATACTTTTATGACTTTGAAGTACCAATTGTTCTAGGTCCATGTTTTCTGTAACATAATTACAATTTTCTTCATTTATAAACATAAATTTCAACAAATTTCTTTCAGCCTTAATATAAGCTGGCTCTAAGTATAATTTTTGTCCAAAATCTTGTTGTATATTCATTTTTTGGGTTTTTTTTGCATTTTTGTTGATTTCATCACTTAATAGGTCATATATTGCTTGTTCTTTGATGCCTGTTTCCTCAGAGACCTTTTTTATATAAACATCTTTTTCAACAGGATCTAAATCTGCAATAATTTCAGTAACCTTTTTCACATACTGTATTATCATTTCACTATTCGAAAAATTTATTCCGTCCCCTGCTCTTTTAATCCTATAATATATTAAGGGAAGAGCATCATCCACTAATTTCTGAAAAGCCTGCTTTCCATTGTTTTTTATATATTCGTCGGGATCCTTATCCTTTGGAACTATCAGCACTCTTAAATCAAAACCTTCTGTCCTTAATATCTCAAGGCCCCTTAAAGTTGCGGCCTCACCTGCGATATCCGCATCATATGAAATAATAACTTTATCTACATATTTTTTCAACAATTTTGCTTGATTAATAGTAAGTGCTGTACCCAGTGACGCAACAGCATTTGAAAACCCATATTGATGAAGTGAAATACAATCCATATATCCCTCTACAATTATTATTGTTCGAGATCTATTATTATTTTTTATTACAAAATTCAATCCATAAAGGTGTAACCCCTTATGAAATAATGGTGTCTCAGGTGAATTTAAATATTTAGGTTTTGAATCATCTAAAACCCTTCCTCCAAATCCGATGACGCTGCCCTTATAATCAAACACAGGAAACATTATTCTATTTCTAAACCTATCGTAATATGAATTTTTAGGACTTTTAATAATTAATCCTATACTAAGTAAATCTAATTCGGAGTAGCCTTTCCTTTTCATGTATACTAACAAGCCATCCCATTTATCAAACGAAAACCCTAAACCAAATTTTTTCATAGTAACTTCCGTAATTCCTCGGTTTAAGAAATATGTTTCAGCCTTCTTATCCTTTCTTAAATTGTCATAAAAATACCTAGCCGCTGCTACATTAATATTGTACATTTTTTTATACATGTCTTTTTGTACATTATTTTCTTCATTATCCATTTCTATACTAATGTTAGCTCTCTCGGCGAGTACCCTTGCTGCTTCAGGAAAATTTACATTCCTATCCTTCATAATATAACTAATTACATTCCCAGCTTCACCACATCCAAAGCATTTATAAATTTGCTTTTCCTCAGACACTGTGAAAGAAGGACTCTTCTCATTATGAAAAGGACAAAGACCAATATAATTTCGCCCCGCTTTCTTAAGTTTAACCCTTTCAGATATTACATCCACAATATCATTTTGTTCCTTAATTTTTCGGATAACATCTTCAGCAATCATTAGATTATTACCACCTTACTTATATAAGTTCACAATATAATTTTATTCGACAAAAAAGTGTATTATCCTTCTTTAAAATCATTTTTTTTAAAAAAATTATGTTTGCTTATACTATATTCTTTATAAAAGACAAATTTCCTTCAATATTTGTATTTTTTATTTTTTATTTATAAATTTCATATTAATATGTTTGCCAAACCCAATATTTGTTTCTCACATATTTTAATAAATAACAACCCTAGGTACATATAAATTATTAAAAAGCATTAAACAATAATCATCACTCATACCAGAAATATAATCTGCTACCCCTGTATGTAGGCCTTCATACTTAACTATGCTTTTATAAAAGTCTGGCATAGCCAGTGGATTATTATAGTAATACTTAAATACATGTGTTACCACAAATTGTGCTTTTTGTCTTTCTTCCTTTAATATTTCACCTTTGTATATATTTTCAAACATAAAACTTCTTAAATCACCCAATGCACTTCCAACACTTTCACTAAGTGATACACCTATGTCCCCTATATCTAAGTTATTTATGGTGTTATAAATACAGTCTTTAACTAAAGTGCCTATTCGCTTGCCATGATTTGCCCCTAATACTTCAATAGCACCTGGAGGTAACATTGCTTCAGTTAACAATCCCGCTCTTATAGAATCGTCTATATCATGATTTACGTATGCAATCTTGTCGCTATACCTAACAACCTGACCTTCAAGTGTTGAAGCCTTTCCTATTTTAGAAGAAAACCCACTATGATTGAGAATTCCATCTAGTACTTCCGAGCTCAAATTAAGCCCAGCACCTAATTTTTCAATTTTTGTTAAAACTCTAATGCTATTTTCGTTGTGTCTAAATCCCTGTGGCAAAATATCATTAAGTACCTCTTCACCATTATGGGCAAAAGGTACGTGCCCTATATCGTGACCCATAGCTATTGCTTCTATTAAATCTTCATTTAAGCCTATGCCTCTCCCTATAGTTTTAGCTATCTGTGCAACTTCTAAGGTGTGTGTTAATCTTGTTCTATAGTGATCACTACTAGTCTTTATGTATACTTGAGTTTTATGCTTCAATCTTCTAAATGATTTACTATGTATTATTCTATCTCTATCCACCATATAACAGGTTCTTACCTCATCCTTATCCTCTAATACTTTCCGTCCTTTTGAGTTTAGAGATAACGCCCCATATCGTATAATGCTATTACCTTCATTAGTTTCTATTTTTTTGCGAATATCCATGGTTTTCCTCCTAAATTTAAGCATCTCCAAAAAAACAGCTGATAATTATGCTTATTATTTTTAAAGACGCTTTAGTTAGTATTCTACAAATTAAATTAATTTCCCTTTTTTAATGTTAAATGTATAATATTAAAGTTTTATTAATATCTTAATAATGTAATAATTTTTTAGGAGTGTTAAGATGCCATCTACGGCTAAAAACTTTAATAACATAAATTTATTATCTGCAGAAAATGTAAAAAGACACATTCTGCCTCAATATAACTTAACTAATGCTGATATCACGCAAATCAAATTTAAAGATACAGATAAACAAAGGGCTGTATATAAAGTGCAAGACTTTGACAAATGCTATTGTTTGAAAAAAGTTTATTACTCTATAAACGATTTATTATTTGTATACTCAGCTATAGAATGGTTATACAGAAACAATATCCATGTACCTCGCATCCTTCCTACAAACAGTAATAACAGATTTGTAAACTATAATAATATGTTATTTATACTTACCCCCTGGATTAATGGGATAAAATGTGATTACGATAATATTAATCATATTCTATTATGTAGTACCAATCTTGCAAATATGCATAAAGTCAGCATTAACTTTATGCCTATATATGGAAGCTCCATAAAAGAGGACTTTAGCCCTTTGAGCCCTTCCATATATAAACACTATGAAAGCCTTCTTAATTCCTCTAATTTGGCTTATAAATACAATGATGCCTTTTCAACTCTATATCTTAAACATTTTGAAACAAGTAGTAAACTAGCTAAATATTCTGCAAACATTGCTTATGATATCAACTTAAGTAATCTTACAAAATCATTATGTCATCTTGACTATGTTAATAAAAATATTATCTTTGATACTAATAATGAAATATGGGTAATTGATTTTGATAAATGTAGAAATGACTTTTGTGCCCATGATATTTCCTACTGTTTAAGGCGCTTACTAAAAAGAGATAGTACAAAATGGGATTTAGATCTAGCAATAAATTTTTTAGAACTATATGATAAAATCCTACCTTTAACCTTGGATGATTACAAATATATTTTTGTTTATTTGGCTTTCCCCCAACGGTATTGGAAAATATCAAGAGATTATTATGGTAATATTAATAAATGCAATAAAAAAGCCTTCTTACGCCTGCTAGATAACGCAACTAACAATAATGCATATCAATTAGATTTTGTTGAAAAGTTTAAAACGTATATTAAAAATAAATTTAAAATAACATAATTAATTTGATATTTAATTTTGTTAAAAGATAAAAGCCACTGCTTTGCAGTGGCTTTTACCTTTTACTTATTAATTACATTTAAATATTAAATATTATTTTTTTCTCGGATTATTTATTTCAGCTTGAGCCGCTGCAAGTCTTGCAACCGGAACTCTAAATGGTGAACATGATACATAATCAAGTCCTACATTATGACAGAATTCAACAGAAGATGGATCTCCTCCATGTTCTCCACATATCCCAAGTTTTATACCCGGCTTAACCTCGCGTCCAAGAACAGCCGCCATTTTGACAAGTTTGCCTACTCCTGCTTGATCTAATTTTTGGAATGGATCAAATTCATAAACTTTCTTTTCATAGTAATGTTTTAAGAAGTTTCCAGCATCATCTCTTGAAAATCCAAAAGTCATTTGAGTTAAGTCATTTGTTCCAAATGAGAAGAAATCTGCTTCTTTTGCTATTAAATCAGCTGTAAGTGCTGCCCTTGGTATTTCAATCATTGTACCAACCATGTATTTTAAATCAATGCCTGACTCAGCTATGATTTGATCAGCTACTCTTACCACTATATCTTTAACATATTTTAATTCTTTAACTTCCCCAACTAAAGGAATCATTATTTCCGGAACAATATTGTATCCTTTTCTAGTTTTAACATCTATAGCAGCTTCAATAACCGCTCTAGTTTGCATCTCAGCTATCTCAGGATATGATACTGCAAGTCTGCATCCTCTATGTCCCATCATTGGGTTAACTTCATGCAATGATTCAACAGTAGATTTTAACTCTGCAAAAGTTATTCCCATGTCTCTTGCTAATTCTCTTATATCTTCATCAGCATGCGGTAAAAATTCATGTAGTGGTGGATCTAAAAATCTGATTGTAGTTGGTCTTTCTTCAACTTCTTCATAGATTCCTATAAAGTCCTCTCTTTGCATTGGTAATAATCTTTGTAATGCTAGTCTTCTTGAATCTTCATCTTTAGCAACAATCATTTCTCTTATAACCATTATTCTATCAGCATCAAAGAACATATGCTCTGTTCTACATAGTCCTATACCTTCAGCTCCATATTTAACTGCTTGAGCAGCATCCCTTGGAGTGTCAGCATTAGTTCTAACTTTTAGGCTTCTTATTTCATCAGCCCAGCCCATAAATATTTCAAAATAACCATTTATTTCAGGCTCAACCGTTTTAATTGTTCCAGCGTATACATTTCCTGTACTTCCATCCATTGAAATAAAGTCGCCTTCATGATACACCGTTTGTCCAATTTGGAAACTCTTAGCTTGTTCATTAACTTTTAAATCTGAGCATCCAGCAACACAACAAGTCCCCATTCCTCTTGCAACAACCGCAGCATGTGATGTCATTCCACCTCTTACTGTTAAGATACCTTCCGCAGCAACCATACCTTCGATGTCCTCTGGTGAGGTCTCAAGCCTTACAAGGATAACTTTATTTCCAGCTTCATGTTTAATTTTTGCATCTTCAGCTGTAAAGTAAACTTTTCCACAGGCAGCTCCAGGAGATGCTGGTAAGCCTTTAGCTATTACTATGGATTTCTTTAATTCTTTTGCATCAAAGTTAGGGTGGAGTAATGTATCTAGTTGTTTTGGCTCAACTTTCATTATAGCTTCTTTCTTTGATAACATTCCTTCTTCAACTAGTTCTACCGCAATTTTTAATGCAGCTTGCACCGTTCTCTTACCGTTTCTTGTTTGTAAAAAATACAATTTTCCATCTTCAATTGTAAACTCCATATCTTGCATATCTTTGTGGTGAGTTTCGAGAGTCTTAACAATTCCCATGAATTCTTCATATACTTTTGGCATATCTTTTTCAAGTTGTGATATATCTTGTGGTGTTCTTATCCCTGCAACAACGTCTTCACCTTGTGCATTCATTAAGTACTCAGCAAATATTCCTTTTTCTCCAGTGGATGGGTTTCTTG
>DAVZGU010000085.1:0-7079 GCA_052274215.1 Clostridium sp.
TATAGTCTTTGGATAGTCCAAGTGATACCACATCAGTTTTAAAGTTATTAAATTGTTCTATATTTGAAAAAGAATATATACCACTAGTTTGGTATCTTAAAGCTGTTGTAGTTTCGGTTTCATTCTGATCAGTAGCTTTTTGCGCCTTATTTTCTGAGTTATTAGTAATTGCTTTTAGTGTGTTGTAGTTTGTATAAATATAATTTGCAGGATCCTGCGATGCGGAAAATCTCATCATTTTATTATCGCTTGTAGCGGTTGTGCTATAAATGCCATTTATGGTGAGTTCATATGTTTCCGTACTTAAATTAGGGTTTGATAACTTTATTTTATCACCAACCTTTAAATTGTTAAAAGTTGAAAGTGTATCACTTATTAGGCAGGAGTTATCTGCTTTATCAAATGAAAAAACCTCACCAGATGTAATTTTATTTGTGCCATTTACAAATGATGTCATTGCATTTTCTGTGTTATACCCCATAATTGTGAAATCACCCTGTTGTCCCATACCTCCAAAGCCTTTTTTGTCACCAGTGCCAACTTTAAATCCATTTGTATCTCCGGTTGTCGTGGTTTCGGTTTCAGTTTCAGTGTATGGCTCGATGCCATCACTTTTTGAAATAGAACTTTCTAATGAGTAATTAAAATCTTTAACATAGCTTGAATTTGAGTATTTTTGCATTTCAGCTAAGGTAATTGCCGGACGATCTTGCATAAGCTGGCGTAATTCCTGTCCGTCATTCTTAGCTTGTTCTTGGATTTTTGTCATATCTACTCCAATTGTGGCTGTAATTGATAGGTCTTTTAGTCCCTCATTCTGGGCAGTTTTTGCTGCTTGTTTAATAGATAAAGCAACACAGCTAGAAACTGCGATTACAAGCGCAATAATTCCTATTAATATATTTCTCCCTAGATTTCTCGAAATATTTTTAAGTGCATTTTTGAAAATATACATAGTGACTAATCATCTCCTTCTTTAATTCTAATTATATTTAACAGTTGTGATGTTTTTGTGAGCTCAAATAAAAAAATCTGCTTAACACCTAAGCGTTAAGCAGATTAAATTATTAATTTGTGCTTTTCAAAGAAAACCAAAATTCAACGCCACCATCATGATTTATAACACCATAATTGCCTTCATGTGCGTTAATAATTGTTTTAACAATGTAAAGCCCTAGTCCAACATTGTTTTCGTCATTTCTTGTTCGTGATTGATCCGTTCTATAAAAGCTGTCCCATATCTTGTCGATATGATCCATAGGAATATTTTCGCCTTCATTATAAATTGAAAACACCACATTATCTTGTTGTTTATTAACAGATATCTTAATCATATTTTTGGGTTTTGTGTGTGAAATTGCGTTTATCATATAATTTTTCATCACTTGTTCTAAGTGTATTTTATCACCACTAACGCAACAATCATTTTCAAAATGCGTATTATATATAATATTTTTTTTTGCAAACAATACATGGTTTTTTGCAGTAAGTAGTGATGCAAATTCTCCTAATTCGATATTTTCTTTTTTTAATTTAACCAAATTATTTTCAATACTTGAAATATCAAGCAAGCTCTTAACAAGCTGATCCATTTTTTTGCTTTCATCAATAATTACATCATAATAAAAGCTTTTATCGATACCCTCTACATCGTTTTTTAACATTTCGGAATATCCCAACAATAATGAAAGTGGAGTTTTTAACTCATGGGATACATTGGCAATAAATTCTCTTCTCATTTTTTCTATTTGTTTTTGGTAATCAATACCCTTTTGAAGGACTTGATTTGCGCTTGTAAGCTCTGAAATCATTTGTGAAAGTGTATCCGACATGATATTAATGTTTCTAGCTAACCTTCCTATTTCATCATTAGGCAAATTTTCATCTGCTTTTTTCGTAAAATTCAAAACAGCCACATTTCGTGCCACTTCATCAATTTGTTTAATAGGTTTACTGAATTTTGAAGCAAATATATATGCTGCAAATCCACCAAATAATAATGCGAAAATAGAAATAAACACACTAAATTTAGCGAGAATTTTTGCGCTCTGTTTAACTCCCGAAATGGGTGTTTCAATTACAATGAATCGTTTTCCATTTTTCGAATTTATTATTCCGTGAAGCATTAAGCTTTCTTCATTTGTTCTATAGTTCACCTGTAACTCAGCGCTTGGATTTTCAGAAAATATTACTCTACCCTTTTCATTTTTAAAGCGAAGAGGTGCATTTGGTGGAAATGGATGATTTTCCCCATAACTACTATAAATAACATTATTTAATTCATCTAAAATAGTAATTTGTAAATTATCAGTTTCTTCGCGGTGGTTAACAATATTGTATAAATTTGTCTCATTATCACTGTAATTTTGATTGATTTGACTAAATAGTTGTTCAATTACATTGCTTTTTTGTGCTTTGAAATATGGATTTGCTAAAAAGATATTGAATATTACTTGTAATATTACAATTGAAAAAATAATTAGCCCAACAAATATAGTAACTTTAGTTTTAATTGTCTTGTTCATTTTTCACCTCAAAGCGATAACCAACGCCATGGACGGTTTTGATATATTGGCAATTGAATACAAGTTTTGCCCTTAATTGCTTTATGTGTGTATCAACTGTTCTTGCATCGCCTATATAATCATAATTCCAAACGGCATCTAAAATTTGTTCTCTGGCTAAAACTAGTTCATTATTTTCAATAAAGTATAAAAGTAAATCATATTCTTTGGGTGTAAGGTCTAATTTTTCATCGGCACAAACTACTTCTTTTTTTAACTTATCAACTGATATATTGCCTATAACAACATTTTTGACCTTTCTCTTACCGGTTCTTTTTAATACAGCTTCAAGTCGTGCAAGAAGTAATGACGGTGAAAAAGGTTTAGAGATATAATCATCTGCACCAAATTTAAATCCAGCCAATTGATCATATTCCTCCCCCTTAGCAGTAAGCATAATAATTGGAGTAATCGAGTCTTCACGAATTTCAGAAAGTACATCAAATCCATTCTTCATTGGCATCATTACATCTAATAAAATTAAATCTATCTTACTGTTATTAGAATAAAACATTTCCATCGCTTCTTCTCCATTGCTTGCTTCAAGTATCTCATATTTATGACTAACGAGAAAGTCCTTAAGCATTCGTCTAATTCTACTCTCATCATCAACAATAAGAATCAGACCTTTTATTACGTCCATTATTATCACCACCTTAAAATGATAGTATACCATAACTATGATAAAAATATGAGAAGTAAACACTAGTCACTACAGCCCTTTTTTTAGGTGACTGTCCCATAGACATTACTACAATTAGTAACGTAGTGAACAATTTCTGTTTGTTAATTATCAAGATTCAGATTCCTATAATAGATATAATAAAGGAAGCGCTTTAATAATTTTACAAATTAACAAAACAAAAGTATACTATAATTGTATAAATTCAAAACATATAAATTTGTATGAAATTCCATAAATACAAGATAATATATGAAATTAATTTATAAAGGATGAGTGCGATGAATGATAATATAAGTGTGTTAGTGGTAGAAGATGATATAGATATAAATAATTTGTTATGTGAAATATTGAGCAAACATGGATACTATGTGAAAACTGCATATTCAGGATCAGAAGCAAAGATGTGTATAAAGCAGTGTGATTTTCACATTATCTTATTGGATTTAATGATACCGGGAATATCTGGAGAGGAACTTATACCAATCATAAGAAAAATTAAAACTATGCCAATAATAGTGTTATCTGCGAAGACAGCACAGGATACAAAAATAGAAGTGCTAAGACTAGGGGCAGATGATTTTGTGTCCAAGCCTTTTGATGTAGATGAAATTCTAGCAAGGGTTGAGGCACAACTCAGAAGATATATGATATTTTCTAATGAAAGTAAAAGTGAAAATATTTTAAAGTATAAGGGCTTAACTTTAAATAGTGAATCAGTAGAGGCACTAGTTAAAGGGCAAAATATTAACATTACACCAAGAGAGTTTCATATCTTAGAGATGTTAATGTCTTACCCAAATAAGGTGTTTACTAAAGCAAATATATTTGAGACTGTATGGAATGATGAGTTTTTGGGTGATGATAATACTGTAAATGTTCATGTAAGTAATCTTCGCTCAAAAATAGCGAAAATTGATCCAGATAGTGAGTATATTCATACAGTATGGGGAATTGGTTATAAGATGAGCTAGAAATCTTAATACTTTCTTAAGAATTTCCTTAAGGTATCTTATACTTTAAGTACTATTATAAATATATAAGATTAGGGGAGGGAATTTAATGGGGGATATAATTTTAAAAACAAAAAAATTAACTAAAAAGTATGGTAAGGACTTTGCCGTAAATAATGTTGATTTAGAATTAAAACAAGGGGATATTTACGGACTCGTAGGTAAGAACGGTGCAGGAAAAACAACCATACTTAGGATGATATCTGGATTATCTATACCAACAAGTGGAGAAATAGAACTTTTTAATGAAATATCAAAAGCCGGTTTAAATAATTCAAGGTCAAAGATAGGATGCATGATTGAAACACCAAGTTTTTTCAAGTATTTATCAGCAAAGAAAAATCTAGAATACTATAGATTGCAAAGGGGCGTTGTAGAAAAAGAATGTGTGGATGAGGCAATTAAAATGGTAGGTCTTGAGGAGGCGGGCAAGAAAAAATTCAAAAACTTTTCACTTGGAATGAAACAACGATTAGGGCTCGCGCTAGCTATAATGACAAGTCCTGACTTACTAATCTTAGATGAACCTACCAACGGCCTTGACCCTACTGGAATAATAGAATTAAGAGAACTCTTATTAAAATTTAATAGAGAAAGAAATACGACAATAATTATATCTAGCCATATATTAAGTGAACTGTCTCAACTTGCAAATACCTATGGTTTTATTAATAAGGGCGAGTTTGTAGAGCAAATATCTGCAAAGAATCTAGAAGAAAAATGTAGAAGGCACTTATTAATTAAAGTAGATGATACCTCAAAAGCCACTGTTATAATAGAAAATAAGCTAGGAGTCATGGAATATGAAGTGTTAAATAGAAATGAAATTAGATTATATCAGCACATAGATACCCCAGAGATTGTGTCAGAGGCGCTTATTAATAATGGAATTAAGCTATTTTCAATTAATAACAGTGGAGTGAATTTAGAAGAGTACTTTGTAAATTTAATTGGGGGTAATAAACATGATTAATTATATAAAAGCTGAACTTTATAGAAGTTTTAATAGAGTATCTTTTTGGGCTTATACAGCTTCTATAGGTATCTTAGCTGTATTATCTAATGTTGTTATTTTAAATGTACATGGTCATATACCCACTGACAGTATTAATAGTATGTTTGATGATTCTCTTAGGGGAATTCTTATTGTACCAGTATTTTTAGTAGTTGGATTTATAGATATTATTACATCGGAGGAAAACAAAAATGAAACGCTTAGAAATGTTGTGGTTTTTGGAGTTACAAGAAGTAAAATAATTTTATCAAAGCTTATAACTACAGTTATTCTTGCATTTATAGCAGAAATTATTATATTAGTTTTGTATTTTGGGAGCGCATTTGTAGTATTTGGAGTAAATAATGAACTAATTGCTACTATAATAAGGTTTTGTCAAAAATCATTAGTAGCCACGCCTCTATGGATAGCGGCTATAGCAATATGTACTTTCTTAGCTGTTATTATTAAAAATAATACTATTTTTGCATTTGTCTATCCTGGAATATTTTTAATTACAGACAAGATTATTGGAGTGCTTTCAATGCTTGTTTCAGAAAAATTTCAATACCTTGAAAATATTCTTATCACAAAAAAAATAAATGAAATTTCAACTTCATCATTAACAAGCGAAACTATAATATCCTCGGTTTTAATGGGAGTTATTTATACCATAGTATTTACAACTATAACTATATTGTATTTCGAAAAAAAGGAAATTAAATAAATTAGTTTAGCATAAGCTATGATAGATATTAGAGGAAGGGGTGATATTTATGCAAAGATTAATAATAATTTTATTACTAGCTGTGGTAGTCATATCTGTTACCCTTTATGTTTTACTATATAGTGAAATTAAAAGTATAAATAATCAATTAAACAAAATTAATAAGACTAAGACTAATTCCAAAATACTATTATCTTGTGATAATAAGCAATTACGTGGGTTAGCTTTGGGAATAAATAAAAATCTAGAAGAAAAACAAAAGTCAGAAGCTAAATATAAAAAGATGGATTTAGAGCTTAGAAAAGCTATTTCAAATATATCTCATGATTTAAGGACTCCATTAACTTCAATAATGGGGTATATGCAATTAATTGATAATAATAGTTTATCTGAAGATGAAAATAAGAAATATATAGATATAGTAAAAAACAGAACAAAATCCTTAGAATCCTTAATAACTAGTTTTTATGATTTATCAAGACTAGAGGGTAATGAATATAAATTTGATATGAAATCATTAAACTTAAATAATATAGTGTGTGAATGCGTGGCTTCATTTTATAATGATTTCTTAAATTGCGAAGTGGAACCTAAAATTGATATAGAAGAAAAACCTTATTTTATAATAGGAGATGAGGTTGAAGTAAAGAGAGTGTTTTCAAATCTAATACAAAACATTATTAAATATGGTGAAGGATATACAGCTATCTCTTTAAAACGCAGCAATGATTACATTGTCACAATATTTCAAAATGCTGCCCCAAATTTAAGTGATGAAGATGCGAAGCATTTATTTGAACGATTTTTTACAGCAGATAGAGCAAGAACAGGGAAAAGTACAGGGATTGGACTTGCTATAACAAAACAACTAGTTGAACAAATGGGGCATGAAATTTCACTGGAACTAGTAGAAGGAAATCTTAGCATAATAATAAGGTGGAAATGGTTAAAGTCTATTACAGGGTAGATAAGCACAATTTAAAAGTAAGACATCTTCAAGAGAATAACAAGCCATCTTATGGCTTGTTATTTTCTGATAATTCACATAATATACACAAAAGAAACACTATATTGACACAGTTCTGACATTATTACTGAA
>DAVZGU010000086.1:0-7045 GCA_052274215.1 Clostridium sp.
TTCAACGAATTTATTATAATAATAATAATAGCATTAAAATTATTAAATGTAAACAACTCTTTTCATTAAGAATTGTTTACATCAATAAAATCACACTAAGATATGTAAATATTTTTACATAAAGAGAAGATTTCAACAATATTTCTATTGTTAAAATCTTCTCTTTTATAAATCTGTTTTATTGAAATTCTAAGGTAGTATTATCAAGCCAAGTCCACTCAGGTTTAAAAACTCTTACATCTTCTAAAAGTTGATTGAAGGCCAAGTCTGCTTGTTTTGCCTCTACTAGTATATCTAAGTCTATTCCTAAAGGAATACATTTTTCAACAAACTCGATGAAGGATGCTGCATCAATGTTATCAGCATGCTTTTTATCTTTTTCACTAGTTTTTGGGCTTGAAAAATGTACTTTTGGTGCTAAAGGTTCACCTTCCCAAGTAGAAAATATATCTTTCAACATAGGTTCTAGTTCATCACCACCGTTGTTGCAGTTATGATGATGTACATCTAGTACCATAGGCACATTTATTTCTTTACATATGTTTAATACTTCTTTAGTAGTAAAGCTTTTATCATCATTTTCAAATACTAATAACTCTGTTATTTCCTTTGGTAAATTATTAAAATTCTTAAAGAATCTTTCTGTAGCAGCGAGCTTTCCGCCTTCTTTACCACCAATGTGTAATACCATTTTTCCTAAGGGATAGTTAATATCTTTAAAAAGATTAGCGTGGAACTGTAAATTTTTTGCAGTAGCTTTTATTACTTCTTCCTTAGAACTATTTATGACATTAGATTCATCAGGATGAGTATCTACTCTTAAATTGTTGTTGTTAATAAAATTTCCAAGCCATTCAAAATCCATTTTTAAAATTCTTCTAAACTCCCAATCTGTAACTTCAGGATGAGTTGCTAAAGGAATTAAAGCAGAAGTTATTCTATAAAAGTGGACATTGTTTTTTACAGCGTATTCTAGAATTTTATGCAAATCATTAACGTTTGATACAGCTACCTTTTGTAGCTTTTCAAGCTTATCCCTAGCCGTCGATTGTTTGGTATATGTAGAAAAAGTTACTGTGCTAGCAGAAGTTATCTTTACTGACTTTAGGGCAGTAGCCACGTAGCCTAATCTTATTTGCATAATATCACTCCTCATATAATATAGTTATAAATTTGAATATAAATTAAAACATCTCTACTAACTGATATTTTTTAATATATTTTAATAAGCATAATTTTATAGCAATCATAGTACAATAGCGAAGATAATTTACTATTGTAAAAACGTATTAAGTAAAGGTTTAAAAATTTGCTAATGAGATAAATCCCCATATTTCAAAAGTTATAAACAATATTTAAACGCTCCTTAAAAACATCTTATTAAATAAATATAATATCTGAATAGATTTAATAATAAACTCAAATTTAATCATATCACATAATCATAGTATATGTAAAACAATATAGATACAATTGAATAAATATTTGCATATTTTAGAGGATTTCATTATAAAAAAGATAAAAACACAAATATAAAAGGATTTATTTTATGAAATTTAAAAATTATGTTTTTTTATAAAAAGCATATAACACACACTAAGCTAAACAAAAAAAGAGAACACTTTGTCTAAAAGATAACATACTTTCGTTTTGACATAAATTAATAATGATGAAAAAAATTTGATGTTAATGAGAATAAACCCTATGAATACAATCGTTTTCAACGGGTTTGAAAGTATTGTACGAGGCTATTTGTTATCAATTCATAATAGAATATGTAAAAAAAATCATAAAAACTATTTACAACTATCATAAAATTGTGATATAATTAACATACAAACAAGAACACAAACATTTATAAGTAGGATCCGAAGATTTAGCTATGAAATTTATGGAGATAGCTACGTTAACTCATTAAAAATTAATTAATTAATCAGATAAACTTTAAAAGCCAATCTTGAGAAGTTTATTACAACTAATATACAAAAAAAGCAGCAGTACATGAAAGTGAACTGCTGCTTTTTGAATTATACAATTAATTGTAGTAATGTGAGTATCATCTCTTTTTTATGTTATAATTTATTCTTTATTGGAAGTCCAATCCTTATAGTTGTTCCCATTTCAGGTTTGCTTTCTACTACAATGGAGCCGTTATGTTCACCAATAATCCATTTAGCAATAGATAAGCCAAGGCCTGTTCCGCCACTTTCTTTTGCTCTCGATTTATCACACCTATAAAATCTATTAAAAATATAGGGGAGATCTTCTTTAAAAATACCTATTCCCGTATCTATAATTTCAATTATTAAATTATTTTTTCTAACATAGCTATTTAACTTAATACTTCCACCACTTTGAGTATACTTTATGCTATTATCAATGAAAATTCGTAATGCTTGTTTTAATAAGTTTTTATCAGCATAAATATATGTTTCTTCATTAATACTAGTTGAGATTTCATGATGGTCGTCAATTAGCTTTGTTTCTTTTATAATTTCATCTACTAATTGATTGATATAAAATTCTTGTTTGGAAAGTTTTTGAGTATTTTTATCACTTCTTGCAAGGAAGAGAAGCTTTTCTACTAATTGCTGCATATTTTCAGATTCGCCCTTAATAGCTGTTATAGATTCTTCCAATACCGCTTTGTCATCTTTTCCCCAACGGTACAACATATTTGCATAGCCTTTTATAACGGCTATGGGAGTCCGGAGTTCATGGGAGGCATCTGAAACAAATTGATTTTGTATTTCATAGGAATTTTGAATACGATCCAGCATTTCATTAAAGTTTTCGGCTAGCTGCTTTAACTCATCGTGAGAATTGCTAACATTTAGTCTCGTTTCCAAGGCATTAATTGAAATCGCTTTTGTAGTTTTTGTCATGTTTTTTATAGGGAGAAGCATTTTTTTACTTTCTTTAGATCCAACGCCTAATGTAATAATTAAAGAAAGTATATTTATGATGAAAATAATTGAAGTAAAAATGCCCCAATATTCATTTTCCTTATATAGATTTTTAGAAAACTGAAGAAAAATAATTTCATTATTAAGATCTAGTTTAGTAGTAACAGAAACAATTTGTTGATTTAAATTATTGGTAAAAGGAAAAGGTGAGCTATCTGCATGAAAAGAAAGATTCTTTTTATCTTTTTCAGTAGAATAAAGAGGATTTTCACTTTCATCAAAAACACTGAACGTTACATATTTTATATTAGAAAAAATATCAACATTGATATCCTTAAGATCTTTGCCTGATTTGGCATAATTAATAGCTACTGTACTATATTTAGTAAGTTCACCCTTAGATTCATTCAATAAATAGAATCTAAAGCCTATAATTAAACTAACACTTAACAGGAACATCGTAATAGAAAAAATGAGAGTATATACTGCGGTCATTTTAAAACTAATTGAAAATCTTAACCGTTTATGAATTTTGTAAGTTAGTTTTTTTAATAGCCCTGGTATAAAACTCAGTATTACTGTTATTATGTTGAAGAAAAATCGGAAACATTGTAATATAACCTTAAAGATAAATTTCAAATTATTCATCTTTTAAAATATATCCCACCCCTCGCACTGTATAAATAAATTTCTTACTGAATCTATCATCTATTTTGCTTCTTAAATATCTAATATATACATCTACTACATTAGTGTCACCCATATATTCATATCCCCATACGATATCTATAATCTTATTTCTTGTAAGGACAATATTTTTATTTTCAATTAGGTATTTAAGTAAATCAAATTCTGTCTTAGTTAGTTCTACAGGGTTATCTTTAAATGTAACCATATGTTGATCTAAGTCTATGCTCAATTCTCCAATAGACAATATATTTCTGCTTTCATTGAATACAAGTGTCTTTTTTAATGCTGTTCTTATTCTTGCAAGTAATTCTTCAATAGCGAATGGCTTAGTCATATAGTCATCGGCACCTATGTCAAGGCCCATAACTTTATCCATTATCTCATCTTTCGCAGTAAGCATTATAATAGGAACTGATGACACTTGCCTAAGTCTTCTTAATACCTCAAGGCCATTTAAGGAGGGCAACATAACATCAAGGATTACGAGATCGAAAAATTCATTAGTGGCCTTATCTAAACCCTCACGTCCGTCATGACATTGCTCAACAATATAACCCTCATACTTTAATTCTAATTCAAGAAACCGTGCTATTTTTATTTCATCCTCAATTATTAAAATCTTTTGCCCACTCATATATAGACTGTACCTCCAAAATATATTATATTAATAGCTTTATTATATATTATTTCATATATAATTACAGACAATTAACTACATATTTTAAATTTTACTATCTAAAAAATAACCTGCATTGATAAAATGTAGGTTATTAGTGTTTTATTTTCGTGTGCCTTATTCAGTTTTCATTATAAGATTGGAGGATTAAAGATTTATTAGTGGAACATTAAAATTACATTAGAAATTTAAATTTTAGGTCTTGATTTTAGAATAACGTTGAAAATTGGTGTAAAATATTAATATCAGTAGATATTTTAAGAATGGAGTGATAAACATATGATTACGCTGACAGAGCAACAAGCACAAAGCATAGTGGATAGAATGATGAATGTAATACCATATAACGTAAATATAATGAATGATAAGGGAATGATTATTGGAAGTGGAGATAAAAATAGACTTTATAAGTTGCATGAGGGAGCTATGGAAGCTATATCTAATAAAAAGATGATTGTAATTTCAGAAGGTGGATTATGTACAAAACCAGGAGTAAATACGCCAATAATTTTTCAAGACAAAATCATTGGCGTTATAGGGATTACAGGTGTACCAAAGGAGGTTCGCCCTTTTGTTGAGTTGGTTAGAATAACTGCGGAACTTCTGGTAAATCAGGAGTACGTTTTATGTCAAAGAAAAATTAATGAACAGCTAAAAGAGGAATTTTTATATGAATTAATTTATCTAAACAATGACTATAGTCAGGATTTTAAAGAAAGAGGAGATTCTTTGGGAATTGATGTATCTATTCCAAGGGTAGCTGTGGTTTTAACTTTTAGAGAGGACTACATAGGGAAAGTAAAGAGTAAATTAATGAATTTTTTAAGGAATGATGAATCTTATTTGAAATTAAATCCATCAACTATAGTAATTTTTATGTATTACGATAGTTTTGTTACTAAGAGATTAGAAAGGTTCTTATGCAAAGAAGAGGAGTGTTGCTTTCAAATAGGAGTAGGATATAGTGAAAATATTTTCGGTACATCATTTAAGCAAGCAACGAAGGCACTTGGAATTGGGAAAAAACTTGAAAGCGAAAGAAAAATTTATTTATACAAAGATATAGCCTTTATTTCATTGTTATCAAGTTTTAAAGGAAATAATGATATGAAAAAAATAATCGAGAATTTAGAAGCTGAGAATCAATTAAACTTACTATCAACATTAAGTACTTATATAAATATGAATGGACAAGTAAATAAAAGTTCTGAGGAACTTCATATTCATAGAAATACATTGAATTATAGGTTAGATAAAGTTGAAGAAGTTACTGGGAAAAACCCCAAAAACTTTATTGACTTGTTCCAATTATATACTGCGTATATCTTATCCAAACTATAATTGTTCATATGCACAAAAATTATAGTTTGATTATTAAACAAATGCCTAATGTTTATTTTTTTGAATTCGTTTACAATGTAGAAAAGAGAACAACAGAGGAGGAATTAATATGCAAGTAACCGCATTAGGCGCAATTATTGCACTTATATTAGCAATTTTTTTAATAATTAAAAAAGTTCATCCAGCATATGCCCTTATATTAGGTGCATTAATAGGTGGTTTAGTAGGTGGAGCAGGACTAACAAACACTGTTGTATTTATGATTGATGGTGCAAAAGGTATCATGCCAGCAATACTTAGAATACTTACTGCCGGAGTTTTAGCAGGAGTCCTTATAGAATCTGGTGCTGCTGCAAAGATTGCAGAAACTATTGTAGATAAAATAGGAGAAAGTAATTCTCTAGTAGCACTAGCACTCGCAACTTTAGTACTAACATCTGTAGGAGTTTTTGTAGATGTAGCAGTTATTACAGTAGCACCAATAGCGATGTCTATTGCTATTCGTGCTAATTTGTCTAAATCATCGATTCTTATTGCTATGATAGGTGGGGGGAAAGCAGGAAATATTATGTCTCCTAATCCTAATGCTATAGCAGCAGCGGATGCATTTAAAGTGCCATTAACATCAGTTATGGCAGCAGGTATAGTGCCAGCAATATTTGGCCTTATTGTTACATGTATAATAGCGAAAAAGCTAATTAAAAAAGGAAGTTTTGTTGAGAAAGGTGAAGTTGATAGTGAAGTTGAGCAAAAACCAAGCTTTTCATCAGCAATTGTTGGACCAATAGTTGCTATAGTATTACTTTCTCTTAGACCTTTATTCAAAATTAGTATAGATCCACTAATAGCATTACCAATTGGAGGGGCCGTTGGAGCTCTTGCTATGGGAAAAATAAAAAACTTAAACAAATACTCAATTGTTGGGTTAACAAAAATGAGTGGAGTAGCTATTTTACTTATTGGTACAGGAACTCTTGCAGGAATTATAGCTAATTCTGGGTTAAAAGATGTAATTGTGCAAGGACTTAGTGCTTCAGGCCTTCCGGCATATGCATTAGCACCAATAGCGGGGATATTAATGTCTGCGGCTACAGCATCAACTACATCTGGTACTGCAGTAGCAAGTACAGTATTTGGTGGAACTATATTAGAACTAGGAATTTCACCTCTTTCAGCAGCGGCAATGGTTCATAGTGGAGCAACAGTTTTAGATCATCTTCCACACGGAAGTTTCTTCCATGCAACAGGTGGAAGTATATTTATGGATATGAAGGAAAGATTAAAACTTATACCATATGAATCATTAGTAGGTTTAACTATGACTTTAGTGTCAACTATAATATTTGGAATAATGAAATAGAACTCTAAATAATTGATTATAACAATTAATAATAAAGAATATCTCACAGGTTTAAATTAGTAATTCACTTTG
>DAVZGU010000087.1:0-7000 GCA_052274215.1 Clostridium sp.
TATATCAATTTCCATTACCACCACTAGTACTATACACTCTTACAACCCATAATTCTAAAAAGTTAACAGAGTGGGCAAATACTATAGATAAGGTATCTGATACAGCTACATATTTTAACTTCTTATCAAGTCATGATGGAATAGGGATGAGACCAACAGAAGGAATCTTAACTGATAGTGAAAGACAAGTTTTAGTAGATAAGGTTAATAAAAATGGAGGAAGAGTTTCTTATAAGAATAATGCGGATGGAAGTAGGTCGGTATATGAACTTAATATTAATTATAATGATGCTATTATAAATATAGATGAAGATATTACTTTAGAGGATGAAGTTAATAAGATAATAGCTTCAATTTCAATATTACTATCTTTTGTAGGAGTACCTGCTATATACTATCATTCATTATTAGGATCAAGAAATGATTATAAGGGCTTAGAATCGTCAGGAATAAATAGAAGAATTAATAGAGAAAAGCTTGAATTTAGCAAGCTATCTAATGAATTAGATAATGATGAAAGAAAAAAGGCTATATTTAATAGAACAAAGGAATTAGTTGAAATTAGAAAAACACATTCAGCATTTTCACCTTTTGCATCTCAAGAGGTTTTAGATTTAGGAGAAAATATATTTGTATTAGAAAGATATAATGACCATACTAAAGAAAAGATAACATTTATAGTAAATGTAGACTCAAAAACAGTAAAAATCAACCCTAATATTGTGGGGATTGACATAGTTACAGGCAGAGAAATAAAGGGTAATATTGATCTAAACCCCTATGAATTTGTATGGATAAAGTAACCAATAAGCCCCACCTATAGGTGGGGCTTATTAAAATTAAATCATATATATTTTTCCGTTTCTTCATACTCTTTAAGTTCATTAACCAAATGCTTAATCTCCTGATCCTTATTCTTGTCCATTACGAGTATTACATCTCCTGCATCGACAATTATAAGATCCTTTACACCAAACCCAATTATAAGTCTGTCCTTACCAAATACTGAACAATTTTCACTCTCTTCCATAAACGTGTTACCCAATACATTGTTACCTCGTAAATTACTTAGAAACCTTGAAAGTGCTGCAAAAGTTCCTATGTCATCCCATACAAAGTCACATTTTATAACAAATGCCTTTCTAGTTTTCTGCATTATGCCAAAATCTACTGATATTCCATCTATTTCATTGTACTGTTCTTTTGTTACCTCGGATTCTTCATCAGTCTCTAAAGCTTGATATATAGTCATTAATCTTTTATACATCTTAGGTAAATACTTCTCCATCTCTCGTAAGTACACATCTGCTCTCCATACAAACATACCACTATTCCAAAGGAAGTTTCCTTTTAAGAGCAAATCCTTGGCTACTTCGGTATTAGGTTTTTCTAAAAATCGTTCTACTTTGAACGTAGGCATATCAGCGTTTACCCTATCTCCCATTTCTATATAACCATACCCAGTTTCTGGTCTTGTGGGCTGTACACCTATGGTGACTAGTCCTCTTTTTTTATTTGCAATTTCAACTCCCTGTAAAATAGTCTCTTTAAACTCCTTTTCATTTTCTATATAATGATCAGAAGGTAAAACTATCATGGTTGCTTCCTTGTCCTGTTTCACTAGCTTGGCAGCGGATAGACCTATACAAGTAGCAGTTTCTTTATTACTAGGTTCCACAAATATATTTTTTTTATTAATTTCTGGAAGTTCCTCACATATTTTATCAAAATAATCTTCATTAGTAACTACATAAATATTTTCATTGCTAACCAAACATTTTATTCTATCCACAGTGCTTCTTAAAAAGCTCTTATTATTGATAATATTCAAAAACTGCTTCGGGTTTTGTGCACGAGATAGAGGGTAAAGTCTTGTTCCTTTTCCACCTGCTAAAATTAGTACGTATAGCAAAATACCACCCCAAATTATTACTCATTTCATTTTATGATTTATAAGTCTATGTTGTGAGAACAATTTATAATATTGTTTAAGTATTTAGTTTTATATATTTCAAAATTGCTTATACTTCTTATCATATTTTGAAAAACAAAAAGTGTGTAGGATGAAAAATATATTTTTCATCCTACACACTTTTTGTCTAGATGTTTTTATTTCTCATCTGAAACAATACCTTCTTTATCTAAAGAAGGACTCTCTTCATCAAAAGGCGAAACAAATTCAAATCTGTCTGTTGACATTTTGCCTCCGCTTTTTTCAAGCAATTCTAAATCATCGTATTCTTCGATATTATATTCCTTTAAAATAGAGGTCATATCCTTTTCTCCCTGACAAGGTAGTCGCTTTACAAATGAACGAAATAATTCTTCGCTGAAATACTTTGCATTTACTATAGGAAAACACGGCAATGGAGAGAATCCATACGCTTCAGCCTTTTTAACACCCTCAATATCATATTTGAAATAATATTTTTCCGTTCTTTTACTTAATTCGCCTACTTTAAATATTTCTTCTTGTTCATTTTTCCATATCATCCATATTACGCTCTTCACTTTGCTAGTCATTCCTCTCACCCTCTTATTAAAAATCATACTATTATCATATTCTCCCATTATACTTATTATAACTTAACTGGGATAATATGCAAACAAAAATTTCACTAAGTAAGGTTTATGTTTTTTCTAATTATTTAATTTTTGTGATAATCTATCCATAACTATACTAGGATTTCTATAGAATTCACTGGCACGTATTTTATAAAACTCCCATCCAACCCTTTCAAGACACATCTGCATTTCATACTGCTTTTGCCAATTATAATTTTCATCTTGTGGCATTCCAATGCATTTAACTGCTATTTTTTTATAATGCCCGCAAGGAATATCCAAGGATAAATCCGTTTCTACAACAAAATCTATAGTATATTTTCCTACTTTAACCTTTGGTGTAATCTTATATCCACTTTCTTTTATGCATCTTTCTATGTGCTCCTCAAAATCATTTAATAATAAATATTGTTGTGATTTAATTTCTTCCTTAGGTTCATTCTCCTCAAGGCAATATTTTAATAGGGAGTATCTAACACATTTATTATTAAGGTCTTCTAAATCCACTGAGTGAAATAGCCACATTTGATTCCTTGCACGGCTTGCCGCTACGTTAAATCTTCTTATATCTGATCCCTTAGTTAAAGCTGTAAATTTAGCATTATTTGCAATAACCATCGATAGGAACATTACATCTCTCTCATCCCCTTGGAAGGAATAAGCATCTCCACATATAAGCCTTCTTTGTAGTATTTCCTCCATGCCAAGTGTCTCTACCAACATGTTCAGTATTAATTCAGCTTGAGCATCCCCTAGTAGCGATATAACTCCCATTGTCATGCCATTATATCTCTCATCACTACAACACTCTACTATCTTATCTACAATGCTTTTTGCTTCGTTTGCGTTTATAGCCTTAGTTTCATCCCTACATCCCTGTGTAACTTTAGAGGTTACTATAAATGGGCCAACTATCTCTTTAGCGTCTATTCTTCTTAAAGGTATTATTTCGCCCGAATAGCACAATTCATTACTAAATCCTATTATCTCTGGCACGCACCTAAAGTGTTCCTTTAATAACAATCTATTTGGGAATACCCTTAGGGCTGTATTGTATAAGCTAGTTTTTAAATCAAACCATTCTGCATGTGGAATATCTTCTAAATATGTGTTTATTAAAGTTTCTACAGCAACATGGTCCTTTCCAATGGCTTCTGGACTTATTTGCTTTTCATCTCCTACAATAATTGCCTTCTTAGCCCTCATTAAAACTGTTATAGCTGATATATCGCTTTGACTGCTCTCATCCACAATTACCACATCGAATAAATTATCCGTAAGCTTTAAATTTTCCATGACTCTATTTATCGGCATAATCCATACAGGAATTACATCCTTACAATTTTCCATTTCCTTTTGTGCAATTTTCCTATACTTCACTGCCTGAGTTCCTGTGCCTTTTCCTATTCTTTTTATAGCTTCCATCCAAGTAAATAAGCTTCTTTTTTGAGCCTCAGTAGTACGCTCTATTTGATTAAACCAACTTTTTTTAGAAACAAGTTCTCTTATAATATATTTTTCTTTAATTTTTTCCTGGGCTATATTTTTCTCTAAAGCTTCTACATCAATCTCTTCTAATTTGCACAAAAAATCATTCCATTTTTTCCACTTCCATGCCTTTTCCCAATTTAAACTTTCTAAATTCTTCATGGTTTTTTCATCATCATTTGTGATATTTTCAAGTAGTATCGGACAGCATTTTTCTATCTTTTTGCTTATCTCTGTTAATTCTAACACACTACTCGCTACTTGCATTAGACTATCAATCTCCATATAAACAGAATGCAAACTATCAATGTCTCTTGTGTTTATAGCATTGTGTAATTTTTGCATGCGCCCTACATTATTGAATGTTTTCTCTATCCCTTCCATTTCTAAGTTTAATTTATTATATTTATTTATAAGCCTTAAACTCTCAAATCCATTTTTAAGATAGACATATGATTCTTTTTCATACCAATGTAAACTAATCGTCAAGTTTTTATCTGGTAAAAAATTAATTATATTATTTCTAAAGTCTTTGTCCCAGTTAATAATCGTTTCAATACCCCTAATGCCACCCGCGACTTCACTTACATAGTTTAATTTCGAATCATCTATGATCTTTGCCCCATACTCTTCTACTGTATTGTTCCAAATATTTTTAAGTTCTCTTTCTAATAGCTGTAGCTTTATATATAAATTAACTACCCTTATTTGTTCACTATTATTCATAAACTCATAATCTACCTTGCAACCCGCGAATATATATTTAAACTTACCGTGGAGCATCTTAAATACAATTCCTAGTTTGCCTTTTTCACTTATTGTTTTTGATACAACATCAAGGTCATTTTTAAATTTGTTTATATCAACATCAGTCGGTATTTCTAACTTGTGATCATTTAATTCTTGCTTGATTTCACTTATACTTCTTATATATTCATTACACTTATTAACTAATTGTTGCCAAATACCTTGAGACTCGTTATTAGCATAATAATGTGTCATAACATTATTTAGCCAGCTATTTTCAAACCCTTCTAGTCTTTCTATTGCATCATCTACAAGTTTTAGTAATCTTCTATTTCCATAATCTATAGACTTAACATTATTCCAGTCTTTAATATTATTCTCATGAATATGTTGATACTGTTCTAATTTAAATAATTCTAATATTTTATCACATAGCTCATCTTCTTTAGGCAATATAGCTCTGTATTTATCTATGTTATTTATTTCATGTATTTGCTCTTTTGTAATTATACTTGATAATGTAACTAACTTACTAAATTCTTCATGGCTTAAGGGATTTTGTTTATTAAAATCAACCTTATCTACTAACCAAGAATGAGCATCTTCATTATCTTTGACCCACTTAGCCATATGCATTAATGTGTGTTTTTGCCCTTCATATTCTACCTTGTCGTTTTCTCTATCTTCAATGCATTTTAACTCTTCATATAAATTTTTTTGAGTTTCGATACACTTACTAAGTTTATATTTTAAGAGTTTTATGTCTTTATGTAATTCTTTAGTGTCCATTGATAAATTTTCTGTTATTTTTCTAACAGACTCGTCCAATTCTTCTAATGACTTCGTATCATTTCCCAATATACTTATGCATAATGCCCTAACTTCTTCTGGTATTTTATTCGACAAAACCCTTAATGCTCTATCCGTTTGACTTGTCACTAGTACCCTTTTGCCATGTGCCAAAAGATGGCATATTAAATTGGCTATAGAATGGCTTTTACCAGTACCTGGCGGTCCCTGTACAACGATTCCAAAGTTTTCAGCAAGTCTCTTAGTTATTTCCATTTGCTCCTGATTTGCAGGCAGAGGAAATAATACATCTTGTCCTACTTCCGTCCACTCATTTAGCTCCTCGATATCTTGCACCACATCTTCCTCTGAAACCAAAGCTTCTATAGTTTTGGGAATAGGAAATCCTGCTCTTATTTGTGAAAGTACATCATTTAATTCCATATTCCAAAGTCTTGTGTCAACCTTGCGAAGTATAATGCATGGAGCATTGTAAAATTGCATGTTACTTTGAATCTTTATATCTGATTCACCGCTTAGCTCCTCAATATAAAAACCCGAGCTGTGAGCTTTTAAAAGCATAGCTATCTCTTCAAATATTTTTGAAGCCATTTCAATATTTCTCACATCTAGAGCCATATCTTTTGCTTTATTACGAATGTTTAGTAAACTGTCTAGGTTTACTTCAAGGTATTCATTTAAAAATTCAAGCTCCACATTGGTTTGGTTATTATATGGTTTTAGAGTAAATATTTTTTTCATTGAGTCAAGTTTTATTTCCATTTTAGTCGTAAAAATAGGATGGACTACTTCTTTGCCCTCTTTTTCCCAAGTCAAAAGCCCATTCGACCAAATCATCTCTAAATCTTCACTGTTTTTTTCTAGTTTTAGATATGTTTTCTGAAACTGAGCGTATAATTTTCCTGCTCTCTCATCTATAGTTAACCAATAATCCTTATTTTCATCAACATTAAAAGTGCACCCACTAATATCTTGGAGTTCCTTTTGCCAATGTACATTTTCATATTCATTAATATTTCTTATAGTTTTTTGATTCATATTTTTTATACTTAGTAAATATGAAAATATTTTTTCTACTTTATTATTAATATTCAAAACTTTGTTACCTCCAACTTGTTAATTCGACATTTATAAAATCACCTAATTGTATATTTAAGGGTCATGAAAATAATGTAAAAAGCCCTATTAAAACTTATTTGGTTTTAATAAGACTTATATTTATTTACAGGAATCTCTCTCCACTATTCTATAAGGTAATACAAAATGTTTTTCCTCAACCTCTAAATTATTTATAGCTTTTATAAGCATTCTCATACTTACAGATCCCATGTCATACATTGGTTGAGATACTGTAGTCAATTTAGGGTAGAATATTGAAGCTGAATAAATA
>DAVZGU010000088.1:0-6985 GCA_052274215.1 Clostridium sp.
GTTATTATTAATTTTTTTAGAACTTGTAGATAGCCTCTACAAGTCCTATTTATTTTTTTCCCAATCTAATAATTTCTTTTCAAGGCTATCAAAATGATTGTTAGTTCTCTACATAATATAGTCTAATTCATTCTCTTATAATAAAATAGTAAAATTAATATACATACGAAAGGGTGATGTTAATGAATAAATCAGATTTAATTTCTAGCATGTCAGCAAAATCAAAACTAACCAAGAAAGATTCGTAAACATTTTTAAAAGCATTCATAGAAAGTGTTGAAGAAACTAATTATACTATTATTATCATAAAATTGGATATGAAAAAGGAATATATAATTTTACATATAATCGTTAGTTAGATGAAATAATTGGTTATCCTTTTTTTAATCTGCCGCGATGTGAAAGTAACACAATAGTAATTAAGTTACATTCACATTGAGGCTGTATCTAACATTTTCATAAAATTTGTGTAATGGTTAGAAGTACGTTGATACATGTTATAAGTGATACTTTGATATTAAGATAACTTTTGATACATATAACATCATATAATTTTCTAAATAATTATTCCTGTACCAGTACAGTATTTCCAATGTTTCCGATTTAACTATACTAGCATCACAGTATAAAATAAATTAATAAAATATAAAAGTTACGCTGTATACATGGTCTTTTAGTGTACAATGAAATTGTTTAAATATGAATGTATACTTACAATCCACTTTTAGCACAGCATATAAGTCACAGGAGAACTAAAAATATATAAAGGTACAATTGCATTACATGCAAAAGAAATACGGAATATAACGCAAATGTAATAACATAAAGTGAAAGATAATACTTGTTCTATTGGATCAATAGATATAATTGAAAATTATATCTATTTAACTGAAAGAACAGCATAAAGTTTTGCAGGGTTCATCTTATACCAATTACTATTTGTATACTTGTATTCTGTGATACTCAAACCCTATGCATATAACTTCCAGTATTTTATTTTCTTTAGTAATTATTTTAGCTACTGGAAACCACCATTAAATTGATTACTAAATTTGTTTAGGTAGGGATCAAAATGGAAAATGAAAATAAGGAACTTGAAAATATTAAAGAGCAACTTCAAGCTATTCTCCAATCAAGTTATGATGGTATCTATATAACTAATAAAGAAGGCATAGTTTTAAATATAAATGATGGTTTACTAAGAATTGCTGGCATTAAAAAGGAGGATTTAATTGGTACTCATGCTCAAGATTTAGTCGAAAAAGGTGTAATTGATAAATCGGTAGTACAAATGGCAATTAATACAAAAAAACGTATTACAATTAAACAAACTATCAATGGTAAACAAATAAAAAATGTTATGTCAACTGCTACACCTTTATTAGATAAAGATGGGGAAATAAAATATATTATAACAAACATAAGGGATATGACTGATTTAATCTATTTAGAGAATAAATTTAAAAAAGCACACTGGCTTTCAAAACAATACTATTCAGAGTTAATAAAGGAAAAGGGACCTAAGGAAAAAATAATAGCTGAAAGTGAAGAAATGAAACAATTAATTCAATTAGCATATCGTGTTGCACAGGTAGATTCCACTATTTTGCTTGAAGGAGAAACTGGTACTGGTAAAGAAGTGTTTTCTAGATTTATTCATGAAATGAGTCCTCGAAATGAAGGCCCTTTTATTAGTATAGATTGTTCTGAAGTACCTGAGACCTTACTTGAATCCGAATTATTTGGTTATGAAGAAGGTGCATTCACAGGAGCTAAAAAGGGAGGAAAAATTGGACTGATTGAACTAGCTGAAGGAGGAACATTATTTTTAGATGAAATTAACTCTATGCCAATCACTATACAGGCAAAACTTCTAAAAGTTATTGAGACATTTAGAATAACGAAGATAGGAGCTAAAAAATCAAATAAAATTGATTTTAGATTAATTTCTGCAACTAATAAAGATTTAAAAGAATTAGTGGATAATGGACTCTTTAGACAAGACTTATACTTTAGATTAAACGTTGTACCTATTTACCTCATTCCTCTTAGGGACAGGAAAAAAGATATTGTACCATTAGTTGTCCACTATCTAGATTACTTTAATAAAAAATATAATTTCCATAAAGAGTTACCTATTGATGTTCTTAAATGTTTCGAAAACTATTATTGGCCAGGTAATGTAAGGGAATTAAAAAATGTTATTGAACGGTTAGTTGTTATGACTGCGGTTGATATAATTACTGAAAAAGAACTACCCAGTGAATTTATGGATACTCCAAATAGAAACGATAAATTTCAAATTATATTAAGAGAAATAGTACCATTAAGTGAATTAATTAATGAAGCTGAAACAAAATTAGTTTATTTAGCTATGAAACAATGCAATTCAACGAGAGAAGCTGCTGAATTATTACATATTAGTCAAACATCAGTTGTAAGGAAGTTTAAAAAAGTTAAACAGAAATTGAAAATATGAGTCAAAGATGGCTTTAGTGAACCGCTTATAGTTCATCTTTAAAATGCACTTCCACAACACTTTAAATAAAAGAAAACATATATGAACCATAAATGGTTCATATATGTTTTCTTTTATAATTTTAAATGATACTAAAAAACCTTCTGAAAGGCTATTTATCTAACTAGTTTATTGAAATGTGAATATTGGCATAATTATTGCTATATAACATTTAAGTAAGAAGTATAATTCAGAATTTGACAACCTATTAAATACTATACAAAAGCAATAAAATAGTTTTAAGTTCATAACACCATGGACTAACTAAATACTAAAAGGAGGAATTAATATGAAAAAGTACAAGTCACTATTTAAAAGTATTAAGATTAACAAGTTAGAGATTAAAAACAGATTTTCAATGGCACCTATGGGACCTTTTGGATTTGCTGAAGAAAATGGAGCTTTTAATCAAAGAGGAGTAGATTATTATTTAGAAAGAGCTAAAGGTGGTACTGGATTAATCATTACTGGTCTTTGCAGTGTAGAAAACGAAATTGAGGAAATTGTAAGACCTAGCATCCCATGTCCAACTATGAATCCTACGGCTTTTGTTTTAAGTACCAAGGAAATGACAGAAAGAATACATGCCTATGATGCCAAGATTTTCTTACAGCTGACAGCAGGATTTGGGCGTGCTGGGTTACCGCATGTTATAAAAAAAGCTGTTGCTCCTTCTGAGATAGATAATAGATGGGATCCCAAATTAAAACATAGAGAATTAAGAGTTGAAGAAATACAAACTTATATTAAAAAATTTGCTCAATCTGCTGTAATAGCTAAAAATGCTGGATTTGATGGTGTTGAAATTCATGCTGTTCATGAAGGATATCTTCTGGATCAATTCACTATAAGCTTATATAACAAAAGAACAGATGAGTATGGCGGAAATCTTATGGGAAGATTAAAATTCCCGATTGAAATAGTGAAGGCTATAAAAGCCGTCTGTGGTGAGAATTTCCCCATTTCATTAAGATATAGTTTAAAGAGTTTTATAAAAGGTATAAGACAAGGAGCACTACCAGGAGAAGATTTCAAGGAATTAGGAAGAGATACAGAAGAAGGCTTAAAAGCTGCTAAAATATTAGTTAAAGCCGGTTATGATGTTTTAAATATAGATGCTGGAACATATGATTCATGGTACTGGAATCACCCACCTATGTATTTTGGTAAAGGTGGAATGTATCTTCCATTTGGTAAAATGTTAAAAGAAGCAGTGGATGTACCTATAATTGTAGCGGGTAGAATGGAGAATCCAGATTTGGCTGTTAAAGCTTTAGAAGAAGAATGTTGTGATATTATTGGTCTGGGTAGACCACTACTTGCAGATGCCTATGTTCCAAATAAGATAAAAAAAGGTCAATTAGAAAAAATCCGCCCATGTTTATCTTGCCATGATGGGTGTATGGGAAGATTGGCAACAGGTGGTGCAGTTTCTTGTGCTGTAAATCCTGCCTGTGGTAGAGAAGAAATCTATGGCATAAATACTGCGTTTATAAAGAAAAAGGTTATGATAATTGGTGGTGGAATTGCAGGAATGGAAACAGCAAGAGTTTGTGCCTTAAGAGGTCATGAAGTACACCTCTATGAGAAATCTGATAAACTTGGCGGACATGTTATACCAGGAGGAGTTCCATCTTTTAAGAAAGATGACCGAGACCTATTAAAATGGTATGAAAGAGAACTTACAGACTTGAATGTAGAAATTTCATTTAATACTGATGTTAATGCAAAATTGGTAAAGATCGATAATGCTGATACAGTTGTTGTTGCAACAGGTTCCACGCCTATTATGATTAACGTACCAGGTATAGAAAAAAATAATGTGTTGACTGCTGACAAAGTTTTGCTAGATTCATCTAAAGCTGGTAACAAAGTTGTAATTGTCGGTGCTGGACTTGTTGGTTCTGAAACTGGTTTATGGTTAAAACAGCAAGGAAAAGATGTAACAATTGTAGAAGCAACTTCAGAAATTCTTGGTGGACCACATGGAATGCCATTTATGAACTATGATATGCTAAAAGACTTGTTAAATTATAATAAGATAAGAATAATGACTTCTTCACGAGTTAATGAAATAACTAAAAAAGGCGTTGTTGTTAATACTAAAGATGGAGATATTTCAATTGAAGCTGATACGATAATTTTCTCAGTGGGTTATAATTCAAACAATATTCTGTACAGCCAACTTGAAGATGTAGTAGATGATATTTATCTGTTGGGAGATGCTAAAAACGTTAGAAATATTATGTATGCTATCTGGGATGCTTACGAAGTTGCACGAAATATTTAAGGAGGTGTAATTAATGAAAATTTATAACATGGAACTTACTAATGAAGAAAAAGAGATACTACAGGGCAACCAGGGAGAAATCATGCAGAAAGCATTAAAATCTGTTGTACTTTATGGAGAAGCTTTTGGAGCCAAACGTCTTCTTCCCATTGACGGTCCGGTGCATTTAGTTACATCTTTTGGTATGACAGGACTTGATCCGGTATTTGATATGATGGATCAAATAATTAATGCAGGGATAAAAACAAAAGAGCCGTTTACTGTTGATCCTAGGCCCCTCGATTACGATAATGTAGAATGTACTGAGATACAAAAGAATGCATTTAAAGCTTTATATGGTAATCAGGAGAGATTTGAGAAACAGCTTAAAAAACTAGGTCTTAAAAATGAAAATGCATTTACGTGTACATGCTATATGCCTCAGGTTGGAAATAGGCCTAAAAAAGGACAAGTTCTTTCATGGGCAGAGTCCTCAGCAGTTGTATTTGCAAATTCAGTTCTTGGAGCAAGGACAAACAGAAATTCGGGGTTAATAGAGTTGCTGGGTGGAATTGTCGGTAAAGTACCAGCCTTTGGCCTGGTTACAGATGAAGGAAGACGTGCAAAATGGATTATTGAAGTAAAAACTACAACACTTCCCAATGCTCAGGCTCTTGGAAGTGCAATTGGAATGAAAGTAGTTGAAGATATCCCATACATTATTGGTCTTGATAAATTACTTGGGAAAGGTATCAATAATACTACTACGGACTATCTTAAAGATATGGGTGCTGCCAGTGCTTCAAATGGTGCAGTTGGATTATATCATGTTGAAAATATTACACCAGAAGCAGTTGAACAGGAAAGATCACTTTTATTAAAAGATTACAAAACGTATGTAATAGATGATAATGAAATTCAAAGAGTCATAGACTCATACCCAGTGTTATGGAAAGACATAAATGCAAAACCTATAATTTGTTTTATAGGATGTCCTCACCTTTCAATAGAACAGATATACAGCTGGAGTGAAAAGATATCTGAAGGTTTAAAAAAAGTGGGAAAGGATAAGGTATCAATAAAGACCATATTTAGTGCTGCACCTGATGTCATTTTGGAATTTAAGAATGACAAGGAAGCATTTGCAAAATTAACAAACAAAGGAATACATCTTACCTATATTTGTCCCCTTATGTATATGCTTAATTCTGAGTGTTCAAAGCAACCTGTTATAACTAACTCTAATAAATTAAGAACATATTCTAGAGCTAGATTTTTTTTAGATGAAGAAATTCTTAACATAATCATAAATGGAAGTATTTAAGGAGGGTGAAAAAATTGGACAAAATTTTTAAAGGAAGAGTTGTTTTAGGTGGAAATATTGTTGGAGAAAATATTGTAACGCATCAAGGGTTTAATATACTTTCTTCATATGGAATGGGATTAAGTACTGGAAATTCAATGAGTTTCGACCAGAATAATAAAGATCTTTATAAAAAAGACTTAGCAGGGAAAATAATATGCCTTCCTCAGACAATTGGATCAACAACAGGAGGTATGATTCTCCAGAGTGTTACAAAAATGGGCATAGGCCCTGTTGCGATGCTTTTTTCAGAACATATAGACTCCCTTGCAGCTGCTGGTATAATACTTTCTGATGTATGGGACAATAAAAGAATTGTGACTATAGATCAGCTTGGTAGTAAGTTTTTAGATTATGTGAAAGATGGTCAGAATATTGAGATAAAAGAAGATGGAACTGTAATAGTTCACTAAGTTTGGTTAAAGAGTGAATATTGTTTAGCATAATCCATATTTCAATATAAGAAGCTTATAAAAAGATTTGTGTAACTGAATTAAAAGTGCTCTTCTTCATAATAATTTAATGTTACTAAATGTTAAATTATTGTTAAAGAGGAGTATTTTTTATCCCTAATTATAGAGATACCAGATACCGATTTAAATAAAGAGTTGAATAAATATAAAAGTATAGAAGATCCCGTTGGTAAGAATGGTTTGATGCAGCGATTATTTGGAGGTATAATTCAACAGTTTTTAGAAGTAGAAATGGATAGTCAACTCCAATCCCCTAAAGTTATTCGCTAAATGAAAAGGTTCGGATTCAGAAGTTAAACCGATATTTTTTAAATCTGCCGCGGTGCGAATGTAACACAAATGTAATTGTGTTACATTCACAT
>DAVZGU010000089.1:0-6984 GCA_052274215.1 Clostridium sp.
ATATTAAAAGTTACCAATGCCCAAACTGGTATTCAATCACTATCCGCTGGTGAAGTAGATATTGATAGAATTGCAACTGCACCAGAAAATATCCAAATGCTTAAGAGTGCAGGATTCTTAGATATGCAACTTTTTCCGGATAATGGATATGGATTTATAGGTTTAAACCTTAAAAATGAAAAATTAAAAGATAAGAGAGTACGTCAAGCACTTACCTATGGATTAGATAGAAAAGGATTTATAGATGCTAGATATAAAGGTTATGCTGATGTTTGTAATGCACCAGTATCGCAAGTCTCTTGGGCATATACTGATGATATAAAGAAGTATGAATATAATCCTGAAAAAGCAAATAAATTATTAGAAGAATCTGGTTGGATTAAAAAGGAAGATGGATTTAGATATAAGGATGGTAAAAAGTTTCAAATCCATTGGATGACTTATCAAGGAAGTAAATACGTTGAAATGTTAATTCCAATAGTAAAAGAGAATTGGAAGGCTATAGGAATAGATGTTATTCCTGAATTAATGGAATTTAACACTTTGTGTACAAAGGTTTTTGATGAACAAAAATTTGAAATGTATAATATGTCTTGGACTTTAAGTATTGATCCAGATCCATCAGGATTATTCTCAGAAAAGCAAGCAGAGCTCGGTGGATACAATCCAGGAAATTGGGTAAATAAAGAAAGTGAAAAATTAATGGCAGATGCTCGTAATACTACGGATGTAAAAGAAAGAAAGGTATTATATCAAAAGTGGTTAAAACTTTTCACGGAGGAAGCTCCATATGTTTTGTTAGATCAATGTAAAATGATGTGGGCTGTAAGTTCAAGAGTTAAAGGCATAAGCATCTCTCCATATATTAATTTTACTTATCAAATTGCAGATGCAGAATTAATTGAACCTAAAGCTAAATAGGTAAATGATGCTTTAATTATATTTTACTATGCTTGGGGTTACCAAGCATAGTTTATAAAGGAGGATTGTCATGAGGCAGTATATAACTAGAAGATTACTGCAAATGATACCAGTTTTAATAGGGGTATCTATAGTAATATTTTTAATATTGCAGTTGGCACCAGGTGATGCATTAACAGGTAAAATGGATCCACATTTAACACCAGAAAGAAAACAAGAATTAAGACAGCAAATGGGACTAGATCTACCAGCATATAAGCAATATCTTAGGTGGGCTGGAGGAGTACTTCATGGGGATTTTGGCGAATCTACTAACTTTAAACAGCCAGTAGGAAAGGTTATGAACACATATATTTGGAATACATTTTACCTAGCTATACTCTCATTAATACTAAGTGTATTAATTTCAATTCCAATCGGAGTAGTTTCTGCAACTAAGCAGTACTCAAAATTTGATGGTTTTTTCACCGTGTTTGCCCTGATAGGTATTTCTATGCCCTCCTTCTTTTTTGGTATGCTTCTTATAAAAATTTTCGCTGTAGATCTTAAAATACTTCCGGTTTCTGGAATGAGCACGGCGGGAAGTACAGTAGCAGGTATTTCCTATGGTTTAGATGTAGCTCGTCATATGATACTACCGCTAATTGTACTTACTTTAAGTAGCGTAGCAGGTCTTATGAGATACACAAGATCCAGTATGCTAGAGGTAATAAGGCAGGATTATATAAGAACTGCTAGAGCTAAAGGACTTAAAGAAAAAGTGGTTATATATAAACATGCTCTTAGAAATGGAATGATTCCTGTTATTACTTTACTGGGATTTTGGCTTCCTTTATTATTTTCTGGAGCTTTTATTACAGAAAGCATTTTTGGATGGCCTGGTATAGGACCTATAGAAATTGCTGCAGTAAGTGGACGTGATTATCCACTGCTCATGGGAATAAATATCTTGTTTGCAGTATTAACTTTGGTTGGAAATTTAATTGCAGATGTTACTTATGCCGTAGTTGATCCGAGAATAAGGCTTAAATAGGAGGTGTTAAAATGCAAGTAGGAGTAAAACCAAAAATCAATGAAATCAAAAAAGAAGAAATTTTAAGCCCTTGGAAGATAATAAGCAAACGATTAAAAAAGAACAAACTAGCTATATTTGGAATGTATATACTGTTGTTTATGGTGCTTATGGCATTAGTTGGTCCATTAATATCACCTTATAAAATGGAAACTATAGATTTATACAATGTATCAGCTTCACCATCTTTTAAACATCTTTTGGGTACCGATGATGTGGGAAGGGATGTCTTAGTAAGAGTGATGTATGGAGGTAGAATATCTCTTTCAGTAGGAGTACTTGCTGTATTTGTTGAAGTGCTAATTGGGAGTATGTTAGGAGGAATTGCAGGCTTTTATGGTGGAATGGTTGATAGTATAATAATGAGAATAGTTGATGTATTCTTATGTTTTCCAGGTTTGCCATTACTTATAATGCTAGCAGCTGTAATGTCAGATTTACAAGTTGCTCCACAATATAGGATGTATGTGGTTATGTTTATTATAGGATTACTTGGATGGCCAAGCCTTTGCCGTATTGTTCGTGGTCAAATACTATCACTTAGGGAACAGGAATTTATGCAGGCGGCAGAAGCTTTAGGACTTAAGGATAGGAGAAAAATATTTAGTCATCTACTACCCAATACCTATGCGTCTATTATAGTTTCGGCTACTTTAGGTATAGGTGGTGCAATTCTAACGGAATCAGCATTAAGTTTTTTAGGACTTGGAGTTACTCCTCCAACGCCGTCTTGGGGTCAAATGGTTCAGGCAGTTAACAATGCATATATATTACAATTCGAACCTTGGATTTGGGCGCCTCCTGGTATATGCATCTTCTTAACGGTAATGGGTATAAATTTATTTGGAGATGGACTTCGCGATGCCATCGATCCAAAACTAAAGGTTTAGGAGGGGTGCTATGAGTAAGAATTTAGTAGAGATAAAAAATTTGAAAACGTATTTTTACACCGAAGATGGAATTGTGAAAGCTGTTGATGATGTTAGTTTTAATATTAGAGAAGGCGAAATAATAGGTGTAGTTGGAGAATCAGGTTGTGGTAAAAGTGTTACGGCAATGTCAATAATGAGATTAATTCCGTCACCACCCGGAAAAATAGTTGGTGGTGAAATTCTGTTTGAAGATAAAAATATTTTAGAACTTAAAGGCGATGAAATAAGAAAAATAAGGGGCAATGACATAGCAGTAATATTTCAAGAGCCTATGACTTCATTAAATCCTATATTCACTATAGGGTATCAAATAGAAGAAGTAATAATGCTCCACCAAAAATTAAATAAAGCCCAGGCTAGGGGAAAAGCGGTAGAAATGTTAAAGCTAGTTGGAGTGCCAAGAGCAGAGGACATAGTGAAGTGTTATCCTCATGAGCTTAGTGGTGGTATGCGCCAAAGGGCAATGATTGCAATGGCCGTGTCTTGTAATCCAAAGCTCTTAATAGCAGATGAGCCAACTACTGCATTAGATGTAACAATTCAAGCGCAGATACTGGATATTATGAAAGATTTAAAGAAAAAACTTAATACTTCAATAATGTTAATCACCCATGATCTTGGAGTAATTGCTGAAATGGCAGAATATGTAGTAGTAATGTATGCTGGTAAGGTTATTGAAGAAGCACCCGTAATTGAGTTATTTGAAAATCCAATGCATCCATATACTGAGGGATTAATGAAATCTAAACCTTCACTGGATAAAGATGTAGATAGATTATACTCAATACCCGGACAAGTTCCAAACCCAATTAATATGCCAGAAGAATGTTATTTTTGTGCAAGATGCCCGAAAGCTATGGATATTTGTAGAAAGAAGCAACCACCTACTTACGAGATAAGGAAAGGACATAAGGTAGCCTGCTTTTTATATGAGGGTCAAAAGAACTAATAACTGTTCTGTACTACTGAGCAATGCATGGAGTGTAAGGAGGGGAAGTAAGTGTGTGATGAAATAGTTAGAGTAGAGAATTTAAAAACATATTTTCCTATTAGAGGTGGAATACTTCAAAAGACTGTAGGTTATGTTAAAGCTGTAGATGGAGTATCTCTATATATAAATAAGGGTGAAACCTTGGGCCTAGTAGGTGAATCAGGATGTGGTAAAACTACAGTTGGTAGAACTATGTTAAGGCTTATAAATAAAACAGAAGGCAATGTTTATTTTAAAAATCAAAATGTATTTGATTTGTCAAAAAAAGATTTAAGAAAGATAAGACCTAAGATGCAAATAATTTTTCAAGATCCATATAGTTCTCTTAATCCAAGACTTACTATAGGGCAAATAGTTGGAGAATCTCTAATAGATCATGATTTATTGCCTAAGAGTGAAATTGCGGGTAGAGTTCAAGAGGTGCTTGAGATTTGTGGGCTTGCACCTTATCACATAAGAAGATACCCACATGAATTTTCAGGTGGGCAAAGGCAGAGAATAGGAATAGCGAGAGCTCTTATATTAAATCCAGAATTTATAGTTGCAGATGAACCTGTATCAGCACTAGATGTGTCCATTCAGTCTCAAATAGTTAATTTAATGTGTGATCTTCAAGAAAAAATGGGATTTTCATATTTATTTATTTCCCATGATTTAAGTGTGGTAAAACATATTAGTCATAGAATAGGGGTTATGTACCTAGGATCTTTGGTGGAATTAGCATCAAAGAATGAATTGTATAATAATCCTCTTCATCCATATACAAAGGCATTGTTATCGGCAGTGCCTCTACCAGATCCAACATTAAAGAGAGAGAGAATCATCCTTAAGGGTGACATACCAAGTCCGGCAAATCCACCCTCTGGCTGTAAATTTCATACCAGATGTCAATATGCTATGGAAAGGTGTAAAAATGAATGTCCACAGTATAAAGATGTAGGCGGTAAACATTTCGTAGCTTGTCACTTGCTGTAAGGTAATGATTGGGATAATAAAAGGCTAGTATATTGAATTGCGAATATAGTGGGGGGAGTATATGAGGCGGAGAAGAGAACTAGAAAGAATAAAGGATAGTGATATGAATTGTGATGAAGGTGTAGGCTGGAAGGACATTGTAGCCATTGTTATAGCACAATTTCAGATATTGATGCCAATAGTTCTGGGAGCTGCATTAGTCATGAGTTTGCTGTTATTTATTGTAATGAAAGTATGGATCAGAAGTTAATAATAGTTAACTAATATATGTAAAAAACTGTATAATTTTAAAAAAATACACCCTAGAGGTAATGAAAAATTTGTCGAAGATAAATTTACACTATCACTTGGGTGCTTATTTGGGTATAATTGAAGTGTAGGGACAATTAATCTGCCCCTAATGTTAGAACAGGAAAAGGATGGTATGTATATGAATTTATTAACAATAGAAGAAATGAGTAAAAGTTATAGTGAAAAAATACTCATTAATAAAGTGTCATTAGGTATAAGTGATGGCGATAAAATTGGATTAATAGGAGTTAATGGAACAGGAAAATCAACTTTTTTAAAAATAATAGCTGGCTTTGAAGTTCCTGATGCGGGAAGAATTTTAAAGGGAAACAAAGTGAATATAGAATATTTATCTCAAAATCCTAAATTTGACCCAGAAGCTACAGTGCTTGAGCAAATTTTTAAAAGTGAAACTGATGTTATGAAGGTTATAAGAGAATATGAAGTAGCTATGGAGAAAATGGAGGAAAATCCAGAGGATGAGTCCGTTCAAAATGCTTTAATGAACCTTAACACTAAGATGGACGCATGTAACGGATGGGAAGTTCAAAATGAAGCTAAAATAATACTTACAAAGCTTGGAATAATCGATTTTAAGCAGCGAATAGGTAACCTTTCAGGTGGACAAAGAAAAAGAGTGGCTTTGTGTAGTGCTCTAATTACTCCCTCAGATTTATTAATTTTGGATGAGCCTACAAATCATATGGATAATAAAATAATAGATTGGCTTGAGAAATTTTTAAATAGTAGAAAAGGTGCACTACTTATGATTACTCATGATAGGTATTTTTTAGATAGAATAACAAATAAAATTATTGAGCTTGATAAGGGTAATCTATATAGTTATCAGGGGAATTATAGTGTGTTTTTAGAAAAGAAAGTTGAAAGAATGGCTTTAATGGATACAATAGAGAAAAAAAGAGAGAGTTTATTTAAAAAGGAACTAGCATGGATAAGACGTGGGGCTAAAGCTAGAAGTACTAAGCAAAAGGCAAGAATTGACCGTTTTGATGAGCTTCGCGATGGAAAAGCTGATGTAACAAACGAAAAGTTAGAATTATCATCGGCATCTACTAGACTTGGTAAAAAGATTATGAATGTAGAGAACATATATAAAGCATATGGCGATAAGAAATTAATTAATAATTTTAGTCATACTTTTACTAGGAGAGATAAAGTAGGTATTATAGGACCTAATGGTATGGGGAAATCTACGCTTATGAATATTTTAAGTGGAGTATTAAGCCCGGATTCAGGGGTAATAGATTGGGGAGAAACATTGAAAATTGGATTTTTCCATCAAGAAAATGGTGAGATGAACGAAAAGTTACGTGCTATAGAGTACATTCGCGAAGGTGCAGAATATATAACTACAGGCGATGGAGAACAGGTTACAGCTTCTCAAATGCTTGAGAGATTCTTATTTGATGGAACTACTAAGCATTCATTTATTTCTAGTTTATCCGGTGGAGAAAAACGAAGACTATATTTATTAAGGATTCTTATGGAAGCTCCAAATGTACTATTTTTAGATGAGCCAACTAATGACTTCGATATTCAAACTCTAGCAGTACTCGAAGATTATTTAGATGGGTTTAGTGGTGTGGTTATAACTGTATCTCATGATAGATACTTTTTAGATAGAGTATCTGACAAAATATTCAGTTTTGAAGGAAATGAAAAGATAATTCAATTTGTAGGTAATTATTCTGAGTATAAAGAATATATAGAAAAAAATCCGAATTTATTAGTTGAAGATAAAGAAATGAATAAAGAGTACAAAAAAGGTGGAAATGAAGAAA
>DAVZGU010000090.1:0-6945 GCA_052274215.1 Clostridium sp.
TTTGGACTAGCATGTATAATAGGTAAAAAGCTGTCTGATCCTATACTGGATATTTCAGAAATCGTTAAAAAGACTACAAAACTTGATTTAACTTATGATAAAAAAAATGAAATGCTGATAAAAAATAAGGATGAAATAGGTGTCATGGCAAAATCTGTAGTTGATCTCAGAAATTCTCTAAGGCAAATAAGTTCAGCAATTAAAGAGAGCTCGGGAGAAGTTAATGAGGCTTCTAACAATTTATCAGAGGCCACAAATGAAAGCGCTCAAACCATAAATGAAATTTCACAAACGGTAGATAATTTAGCGGAGGGGGCTTCTACGCAGGCCAGAAATTCCATAATTGCAACTGAAAAGCTTGCAAGTTTTGCACTGGAAATTGATAATGCTGTAAGTAGTGCTAATTTAGTTAAAGAATACTTTAATAAAACAGATGATATAAATAGTAAGGGCATAAAATCTATGGAATTACTTTCACGCAAGTTTAAGGAAAATGATGAAGCTATAGGGGAACTGGAAACTAATATAAATCTCCTCTCCAATAAATCAAGCTTTATTGGGCAAATTATAAATACTATACAAGCTATAGCAAAACAGACTAACTTGCTTGCACTAAATGCTGCTATAGAAGCTGCAAGAGCTGGTGAAAGTGGAAAAGGCTTTGCGGTAGTAGCCGATGAAATTAGAAAATTAGCTGAACAAACGGCTAATGAAACTAATGAAATAAGTAGTTTAGTGGAAGAAATTCAAAATGAAATAAGCGGAACTAAAGCTAACATGGATAATGCATCAAATATAAACATTGAAGCAAATAAGGCTATGGAGATAGCAGAAAATGCGTTTACCTATATTAAGTCTTCTATGAAGGATACAGTCTTACAAATAGATGAGCTAAGTAATAATATTAAAACGGTAAATGAAAATAAAAATATAGTTTTAGAGGCTGTACATGATATTTCTATTGTCTCAGAATCAGCAGCTGCAGCCACGGAGCAGGTTAGTGCAAGTGTTCAAGAACAAGTTATGGGAATGGAAAATGTAGCGCAAGAATCAGAAAAATTAAAAGGCGTTTCAGAAATACTTGATTTAATAGTAGGAGAATTTAAGGTTTAAAAAGATAAATTATAAAAAAAATATAAACACTATCAATATTTATTGATAGTGTTTATATTTTTTTTGTAATTTAAATAAATTCAATTGATTTATATTAAATAGTATTATATACTGGTTGTAGTGGAAATAAAAACCTTATAAATGAAGTGTATATGATGAAATAATTTATACTTTTATGCTTGTTTTTATGATAATATTAAATGAATTAAGTTAAAACTTATATTTAGATTATTTATTTTTTATAACTTATGGTGTAATCGTTATATATTTACTTTTTATAACTTGCAATGTAATCGTTATATATTTATATAAATTGAAAAAGTTTTAAATAATGTATGCTATGTGAAATTATATTAGAAAGCTAATGCCTAATCAAAAAAACTTTCAAGGAAATATGGAAGTTTAAAATGACATACTAATGTGTATGATTAAAAATTACATAAGAAAAAATTAACGCTTTATCAAAATTTAAGACATAATATTTCTTAATTGATAATTTTATTATGGAATTTTGTTGAAGAATTAAAAAATATCGAAAGGGGGAGCTACTCTCAAATTATTCAACAGTAATTATTAACGTACGAAAATTTAATTTATAATTATATATATATTAAAAAAACTGCGTAAATGAAATTATTAATTTCTTAGTGAATATATTTGACCATATTTTGAGTAGCATATATGTTTAATGAATTTATTAAAACTATCACCAGTATTTTTAATGGCGGGATTGATGATGTCCAGAATGGATGCATTAATTGCAGCTCCAATTTCAGTAATTTACGCAGCTATAATAGCGGCAATAACTTGTAAGTTCAAATTTAATGATATTGTTGATTCTGCTGTGGAGAACGTAAAAGAAATGCAACTAGTTTTTTTTATACTAATGCTAGCATACGCACTAGCAGAAGCGTTTATGGCAACAGGTGTTGGAGCTGCGATAATTAATTTAGCACTTACGCTTGGAATAACGGGTAGAACAGTAGCTGTTACAGGCCTTTTAGTAACATCTGTGCTGTCAATTGCAACAGGATCTTCATGGGGAACATTTGCAGCTTGTGCTCCAATTTTCCTATGGCTAAATCATATAACAGGTGGAAATATAATGCTTACTACAGCTGCTATTGCAGGAGGAGCTTGCTTTGGAGATAATATAGGACTTATTTCAGATACAACTGTTGTAAGTTCAGGTATTCAAAATGTTGATGTTACTGATAGAATAAAGCATCAGGGTGTATGGGCTCTTATAACGTTAGTAATAACAGCAGTTATTTTCTACTTTGTAAGTGTGTCAATGAACCTTCCAACAATAGTTGGAAGTGCAGCCCAAGCAATAGACCAAATTCCAGAAAGTGTGTGGAAATCCCTTGAAACAGCTAAACCATCAGCAGTGGTACTATTAAATCAAGTTAAAACTGGAGTTCCAGTTTATATGATTATTCCACTATTAGTTGTACTTGTAGTTGCGGTAAAAGGAATGCCAACACTTGCTTGTTTAGGACTTGGAATAATAACATCGTTAATCCTTGGATTAACAGCTGGAACAATAACAGACATACCTCAATTTTTAGAATTAATGAAAAAAGGATTCGCAGATGCAGGTTCATGGGTGATAGTAATGATGATGTGGATTGGAGCTTTTGCTGGTATAATGGGTAAAATAAATGCATTTGCACCATTGTCAAGATTAGTTTCGAAAATGTCATGCAACGTAAAACAACTTATGTTTTGGAACGGTATGCTTTCAATTCTTGGGAATGCAGCATTAGCAGATGAAATGGCTCAAATTGTAACAGTTGGACCAATAATTAAAAATCTTCTTGAAGACAACGTAGAAGGTAGTGAAGAAGACTTATATACGCTACGGCTTAGAAATGCTACTTTTGGAAGTTCTCTTGGAGTATTTGGATCTCAACTTATTCCATGGCACGTATATATCGGATTTTATGTAGGGATAGCCTCTGCAGTTTATCCATTATACAAATTTGCTCCAATTGATATAATAAAATATAACTTCATGGCTATGGTAGCAGTATTTTCATTATTAATTCTTACAATAACAGGTTGGGATAGATTTATACCCCATTTCAAATTGCCAAGGGAACCTGACGTAAGATTAAAGAAAAACGTAGAAGAGGAAGTAAAAGAAGAACGTTCTGCATAAAAGTAAATAAACATATCTTTATTAAAAGCTCACTGAAAAGTGAGCTTCTTTTTTTTGTAAAATTTTAATCTTATAGTTATTTTTTGATTATTTCTAAGTTAAATTTAGGATATACAATAATTGATGCATTGAATGTTGTAAATAAAACATACTACTTATAACATAAAAAATATGATATTAAAAATTTTATAGTTAAGGGGGAATCAAATGAAGAGGTTCACAAAAATAACTTCTATATTGGTAGCGATTGGATTATTATTTAATAGCTTCAGTAGTGTTGTACTAGGTACACAAGTCGTACTAGGTGCGCAAGTTGTACATGGTACACAAGTTACGCAAACGACGCAGGTGCCATTAAACAATTCGTTGCCAGTTATAAGTGGCAGGGAAGAGTTAAAAACAGGGAAAAATATATCAGGATTTAAGTTAGAATCTAAAAAATGGCTTTCAGATGTACACTCAACTGCCATGATATTTAAGCATATTAAAAGTGGAGCAAAACTGATTTATTTACAGAATGAGGATGAAAATAAAGTATTTTCAATAAGTTTCCGTACTCCAGTGAATGATAATACTGGTGTTAACCACATTATTGAGCATTCAGTTTTATGCGGCTCAAAGAAGTATCCCGTTAAAGATCCATTTTTAATTATGACTAAGCAATCACTAAGTACATTCATAAATGCGTTTACGGGACCAGATTTTACAATGTATCCAGTAGCAAGTAAGAATGAAAAGGATTTTGATAATTTGATGAGTGTATACATGGATGCAGTGTTTTATCCAAATATATCTAAAAATCCTAAAATACTTAAACAAGAAGGATGGCACTACGAGGTTAATAGTAAGACAGGAGCGTTACAGTATAATGGAATAGTATATAATGAAATGAAAGGGAATAATTCTTCGCCAGAGATAATATTATCCAATACTATTAACCAATCACTTTTTAATGAAAACTCATACAGTTTTGAATCTGGAGGTAATCCAGATAATATTCCTGACCTAACCTACAACAAATTTATGGAAACATATAAAAAATATTATGTTCCATCAAATAGTTCTATATATTTATATGGAAAATTGGATATTGAACATACATTAAAATTTATGAATGATAATTATCTAAGCAAAGTTAAAAAAACAACAGTGGATAGTAAAATTAAATTACAGAAACATTATGAAAATGAAAAAAAAGTTGAAAAAACAGCTTTATATCCTGTGGCTAAAGGTACAGGTACAGCAGATATGACGTACCTATCATCTAATTATATGATCGATAAGGTAACAGACATAGAAAATATTTTAGGCTTTCAAATCTTGCAAGAAATTCTTTTGAATACTAAAGCTTCACCTCTAAGGAAAGCCTTATTAAATAATGGTATTGGAGCGAATGTTTATGCAAGTTTTAATCCATCTACTAAGCAACCAACTTTCAGTATAATTGCTACCAATGCAAATGAAGCAGAAAAATATAAATTTAAAAGTCTTGTTGATGAGTCTTTAAAACAAGTGGTAAAAGAGGGTTTTGATAAAGAATTAGTAAATTCAGTATTTACTGCTGTAGAACTTAGTTTGCGTACTCAAAATTCTGATGCTAACAGAGGTATGAATTATATGTCTTCAGCTTTAAATTGCTGGAATTATGATGTGAGTCCTACAGAATATCTAGAGATTACCCCAACACTTAATAAAATAAAATCTAAGATATCTGAAGGATATTTTGAAAAGTTAGTACAAAAACATTTATTAGATAATAAAAACAATTCATTAGTTGTTTTAAAACCTTCTAGCGGATTAAATGAAATAAAAGAAGAAATGTTAAAAAAGAAACTTGAAGAATATAAAAAATCACTATCGCAAATTGAATTAGCTACAATTAAAAAAGACGCAGAAGAATTGAAAAAGTGGCAAATAACATCGGATTCAAAAGAAAATTTATCGAAAATACCAACACTTACACTTAAGGATTTAAGTTTAAAATCAGAAGAAATTCCAACAATAGAAAAACTAGAAGGCGGCATAAAAGTATTAAGTCATCCTATGTTTACTGATGGCATTACTTATTCTAATTTATATTTTGACAGTTCAAAGGTGCCTCAAAACAAAGTTTTATATTTGAAATTACTTGCGAGTGTTTTAGGAAATGTTAGTACAGAAAAATATAATATTATGCAACTTTCAAATAAAATGATGAAGTATACCGGAGGAATTGGCTTTAATTCAACATCATTTAAAAATAATAGTGATAGTAATAAATACTCTCCTAAAATGACTGTTTCAGTAAATTCTATTAATAGTGCATTACCAAATTCCTTGGAACTATTAGATGAAATTATGAATCATAGTAAGTTTGATGATAAGGAACGTATGAAAGATTTAATTAAAAAAATAAGAGTGAATTATGAATCTATGTTTGTTAATGAAGGTAACAGAATTGCAATAAAACGTACATTGTCCTATTTATCAGATAGTGGAAAGTATACTGATTTGGATTATTTACCTTACTACGATTTTATTTGTGATTTGGATGATAACTTTGATGTGAAATTTGAAGAAACGGTAAAAAATTTAAATGATGTTAAAGATATTGTATTTAACAAAGAGGAATTGGTTGTAAGCTACACCGGAGATGAAAAAAATTATGAAGAATTTATTATTAGTCTCAATAAATTAGGGGAGAGAATTAAGGATAAAAAATTTCCTAAGCAAAAATATGAATTTAATTTTTCAAAAAAAAATGAGGCTTTTATAATTCCATCTCAAGTGCAATATGTGGTTAAGGCTGGTTGTTTTAAAAAAGCAGGGTACAACTATAATGGGCATATGAAGGTTCTTGAAAATATCTTAAATAGTGATTATTTATGGCCGGAGATTAGAGTAAAAGGCGGTGCATACGGTGGGGCTATGAGCTTTACAAAGGATGAGGTATTGTTCTATTCTTACCGCGATCCAAATTTAAAGGAGACATTAAACACATTTGATGATACTGTGAAATTTTTAAAAAACTTTAAAGCGAGTGAAAAAGAGATGACTAATTATATAATAGGAACAATAGGAAGTATGGATTCTCTAGCAGGGCCATCTTCTAAAGGTCTGATGGGGGACAATATGTATTTTACAGGAACTACTAAGGCTGATGTTCAAAAGCTACGTGATGAAGTGTTATCTACTACCGCGGGTGACATAAGAAACTTTGTGGATCTGTTGGAGGCTATAAAAAAACAGAAATTACACTGCGTTGTTGGTAGTGAAACTAAAGTAAATGAAAATAAAGATTTATTTGATAGGATTATAGTACCTATTAAGAAGGCTAAACATTAATGATTTTAAAAATAACTAGGATATTATTTTAACGTGCTTTAAATTGCAGTATACATTTAGAAAAGAACATAGAACGCAAGTTTTATGTTCTTTCTGTGTTTATGCTATAATTAGATAACTATAAAATTAAAAAATTAGGGAGAAAATATGTTGAAAGAAGATATGATATTACAAATATTTAATGAAGGAACTGGTGGTAAAAATCATGCTAAAGGGCAAAGGGTCCTTAATAATGATTTGGTTTCTTCTATAAATATTACAAATGAAGATAAATTAATATGTATAGAGGGCAATGTGATTTCAGAGAAACTTTTCAATGAATATCGCACAAAAATTGAGATGGA
>DAVZGU010000091.1:0-6921 GCA_052274215.1 Clostridium sp.
ATGGTTCTTGATGTTCAAACTTTTCTACTCTTATTCCGGTTCCATCAATTTTACTATTAAATGGAGTCATCATATCCTCTAGTTTCTTTGTTACAGGATATCTTAAATTTAAAGTCATCGTAGCTGAATTTTCATTCATATCTACAACTCCCACATTAAATGATAACTTACCTGAATTCTCATCTTCAAGACAAACACCAAAAGATTCTCCGTGTGTTTCCATACCTATATTTTTATTTAAAAATCCTACAAATTCTGACGCATCATTTGACCCAAGGTCTAATGTTCCAACGAAAGCAAACAATTGCATTATGGCATTATGACCAAGTTCTGGTAAACTTCCATGAGCTGCTTCACCTATAGATTTAATTATTACCATATCTTTATTAACTACTGCCGAAAGCTTGTACCCGTTATCTTTTATAAAAGCACCTAATGCTTTAACAATACTTTGTACGTTAGTAGCTACAATTCCTGCCTCACAATAATCAGGTACTATATTAGATACTTGACCACCCTTAATATACTTTATAAAGTTTTCACCCTTATTCTTGATTTTAAAATCTTTTACAATGTTAAAAATAGTTATACCTTTTTCTCCATTGATTATTGGATACTCTGCATCTGGAGTAAATCCAGCAACTGGTGCTTTTTCTTTTTCTAAGTAATATTCAAGTTCCTTGCTTCCTGTTTCTTCATTAGTTCCAAATAAAACTCTAATTCTTTTAGATATAGGCAATTTCGCATCTTTAATCGCTTTTAATCCATAAAGCGTTGCCATTATTGGTCCTTTATCATCTGTAGTTCCACGTCCGTACATTTTTCCATCATGAATTTCTGCAGCATAAGGTGGGTGAATCCATCCTTCACCTTCAGGAACTACATCTAAGTGACCTAATGCTACAACATAATCTTCACCTTGTCCATATTCTGCATATCCAACATAACCATCTAAGTTAACTGTATGAAAGCCTAAATTCTTTGCAGTGTTTAAAGCACATTCTAGTGATTTAGCTACTCCATCTCCAAAAGGCATTCCTGGTTTAGCTTCACCTTCTACACTCTTAATTCTTATTATTTCTTGAGTGGACTTAACAATATCCTCTTTCATAACGTCAATTAATTTATTTAATTCCATATTCGTTTCCCTCCATTTATTTATTTTTATTTTTCAAAGGTGATCCATCCCTTTTGAGATAAATATCTTAGAAACATAATTAACCTATTAATAGCATTCTCCTCAGTATCCTCAAATTTTTGGACCAGAGCTAAAGCTATATCATAAACAGTTTTAGTGCCATCACAAAGTTGCCAAACCATAGAACCCATTTCATCAAGCTCTATATCATTAATTTTTGGTTTTTTTATGAGCCATCTCACAAATTTTTCTGCTGGTTTATTATGGGTAAAAAACAGTTTTACTTTTTTATCACTTACAGACCATTGTTCAATCTTTCTTAATGGTCTATACATCAAAAAGTTTTCTTGTGATTTTTCTTTGTTTTTTTTATCAAACATACATTTCTCCTAGAAAGAAGTTAAGAGCCATATGGCTCTTAACTATATTTTTTCTTTATTTTTCATTAAGTTAAATATTGTTTACCATGTCTAATTTTAACATTAAAGAGTGTTTTTGTCCACTTTTGTAGCAAACATGTAAATCCATAATCCTAGTCCCAAGAACATTATTGCAGCGAATGCGTTACTTGCGGCTAGTCCTGGGAATAACTTCGCTCCAAATCCTATATCAAGTCCTGCTGTTGCTGCTCCTGCAACAACTATACCCATTAAAGCATCTCCTGCAACGAGTCCTGATGCAAGAAGTATACCTTTTTCCACTTGTATTTTTTGTTTTTCTTCGTTTTTCTTGAATTTCTTTTCAACCAATATTCTAATAATACCACCACAAAGGATAGCTGAATTTAAATGTATTGGTAAATATATTCCAAGTGCAACTGGAAGTATTGGAATTCCTGCCATTTCACAGAATATCGCAATTGTAACTCCAACAAACACTAGAGCCCATGGAAGTTCACCAGTCATTACACCTTTGATAACCATTGACATTAATGTTGCTTGAGGTGCAGCAACGTCTTTACTACCTATACCATATGTGCTATTAAGCATTAATAATACTCCACCAGCAACTGCGGCTGCTGCAACTATTCCTAAATACATACCAATTTGAACACTCTTTGGTGTACCACCGATAACATAAGTTGTTTTTAAACTTTGTGCAGTACCACCTGAAACACAGATAGCAACACAAACTATACCACCTACAATAACGGCTGCAACCATTCCTTTATCACCAACGTTACCTGTAAGCTTTAATATTGATGTTACAAATAACAATGTAGCTATAGTCATTCCTGAAGCTGGGTTATTTGAACATCCAATTAAACCAACCATTCTAGCTGATACAACTGCAAAGAAGAATGAGAATACAACTGCAAGTATTCCACCAATTATACCAACATTAATTATTGGTAATAACCATGAAAGTAAGAATACTAATACTGCTGCACCTACAACCCAAGTTATTGGTGCCTCAATATCTGATCTTTTTTGAGTATTCGCCCCACCTGCTCCAATACCAGACATAGCTGATTTAAAAGATTTAATGATTGTTGGAGCTGATTTTCCAAGACTTATAAATCCACCTGCTGCAACGGCACCAGCACCTATATATCTTATATAACTACCCCAAATATCCCATGCTCCCATTTCACTAATAAGTTTTACTGATGGGAATAATGGTGATTGTAAACCATGTCCAACATACATTATTAGTGGCATAAGTCCGAACCAGGCTATTAAAGAACCTCCAAACATATAAAGTGATGCTTGAACTCCAACTATATAACCAACACCCATAAGAGATGCTAATGTATCAACACCAAATAATGTTCCTTGCATTGGCTTTATAGTCCATTCAGCTTCTTCAACCCAAAATTTAAATCCACCAGAGAATAATTTGAAAATTGCTCCTCCTGCAAGTCCTGTCATTACTGCCTTAAATCCTGAACCACCTTCACTACCAGTTACAAGAACTTCGGCAGCTGCCATACTTTCTGGATATATAAGTGTGCCATGTTCTTCAACTATTAAGAATCGTCTAAGAGGTGTAACAAATAGCACTCCTAAAAGTCCTCCAAGTAATGTTACAACAATTATAGTAGAGAGTTTTAATTCCATACCCCAAAGTATAATTGCTGGAAGTATAAATATAATTCCGCCTGCTAATGATTCTCCCATAGCAGCAATTGAAGATACCATATTAGCCTCTAATATGTTATTTCTTTTAAATACACCTTTAAGTATTCCTGTAGCCAAAATTGCTCCTGGAATACCTGCTGAAATTGTCATACCTACTTTAAGTCCTAAATAAGTGTTTGCAGCTGCAAATATCATTGCAAATAACATACCCATTATTATAGATATTGCTGTTAATTCTGGCATTGCTTGACTCGCTGGTACAAACGGTAAATAATCCTCACCTTTGATACCACCGTAAGCTGTATGAGACAATTTTTTTGATTCCGCCATGATATATCCCCCTTTTGATTATATATGTTAATAATCTATTAATATAATTCATAATACCATATGTTCTAATAATAACTAAATATGAAAATTCATCGTATTTAATGAAATTTTCACATTTCAATAATTTTTCAGTCAAATCCCTACAAAATGCTCGTTTTAGCTTAATATATCACTATAATTTGATACCTTAATATGCTTTTGAAACTGTACAAATTTTTTTATTCATTTTCAAATATTTCGTTAATGTTAATATATATTGCTTCTTAAAGCACAAAAGAATATTGGTATTTTTTTACCAAATATATTCCTAGGCAATGTAAAGCTTTACCATGGTTTTTTTATTGCAAATCCCTTTAGATAAAGGGATACTAAATTCAATTATTAGACTATAATATAAATTCCCAACTAATTAATTTCCAAAAAATGAAAATAGCAGATATACAAACTTGCATTTATATCCTGCTGTTTTATTATTTTAATTTTCCAAATCTGCTAAATGGACTAATTACAATTCTTGCCTTGCCCATTATATCTTTTTTAGGTATAAAAGGTTTATCCCAATATCTTGCATCTAGAGAATCTACTCTGTTGTCACCCATAAAGAAATAACTATCTGCTGGCACTTTATATTTCCCTGTTTTACCACCTGGATATACAACATAACTTTCATTTATTTTTTTATTATTTATATATACAGATCCATCTTCTTTAACTTCTACTGTATCATTCGGAAGTCCAATAAGCCTTTTTATTAAATCTTCACCCAATTCATCAGAATGAAATACTACTATATCGCCATGTTTAAGATTCTTCTTGTTATGAACTATTGTTACTAAAATCTTATCATCCAGATGTATTGTTGGTAGCATAGATCCAGTTGGAACAGTTACATTAAAGAAAACAACCTTGTGTATTACAAATGCTATTATAACGGCCACTACTATAGGTACTATCCAATCTTGAAATATTTTTTTTATAAAGTCCATAATTATCCCCTCCGAAATCTAACACATTAATATTTTATCACAATATTTACGATATATCAGTAGTTAAAATTTATTTTCTTGTTAACTCATCTCCTGCGGAGCTGCAACCGTTAAATTTTTAGCGTTTTTTAATATACAAATTATTCCATATAAGTTTGATATATAAAGGGGAAAAGAGAAGCTGACCTATTAAAAGTCACTTCTCCAAATTTGACTGGAATATATAAAACTACTGCTTGTACTATTCCATGCGATGCGCAAAATGTTCCATGATTTTTGCCCAAATACGTTGTGTTTCGATGAATTCAGCATAATGTTTTTTCACATTTTTATTGTATTTCTCGAGTTCTGCCAAGACATTAATAAACTCAGGCTTTCCAAAATAAGCACTGATCTTAGGCAATGTTACTCTCAGCTGCTCCCTCATCTCTCTAATCTTTTCCTCGTAATGATCTGGCTGCGTTATATAGAGCAGTAATGGTTTATAACGAATCCAACCTATACATGCATTATAAAAGCGAGTTTTAACCTTGTCCGTATCAGCTTTTATAAACTTCAATCGAATTGGGAGAACGCCTTCTAAAAGGTGATTATATGTAGAAAATCCGTCATGGAATGTGTAACATGGCACACGCAAAACTTTTCTCTCACTTAGGCATGTACTTAAAAAAGTATCCTCTCCTCTAGCTCCTGGTGGATTGTAAAAAGGGAAAATACGCTTAGGCTCAGTTAGGTTAATACAAAGATTAGCACCTGAGATGAATTTAGAATGGTTTATTTCTTCTACCTCTCTGGCCTCATGGCTAGTCAATGTCTTTGTATCTGCATATGTTATTCCACCGTTTTTCATAACAGATTTTAATTTATCCCACTTAATAATATCATTACTAATAGCCTCAATAAAAGACCTAAAATCACCTTCGGTCATAGTTTCATTAAATTCCATATATGGAATTGGGGATATATAACCACAGTGATGCCCGTGGGTGATGTCTGCTTCAGTGATATTATTAAGATGTTCTGCCAAAACAAACTGACCTCCCCAAATTGCAGTATCAAGCGTATTCGTCACTGCCATCGGGTATTCGTCATCATCCAAAAAAACAAGATAATCCATTTTGTTTTTTATAGCATTATATAACACAGCATTACGCTTAGCTGCATATCCTTTGCCAAAAATCATTTGAGTCTCCTCAAAACTAATGACATTTTCTCTAATTAAATAATCAATTTCTTCTTTTACAGCAACGCTTCCAATAAATTTACTACTATCAATCTGCTTTACCAAATCTGGATGTACATTTGTGTAATCAGTTATTTCAGTTTTATTATAATGAAGATCATAGGCTACAAAAAGGTTTAAACTTAACCTCTTATCTGCTACCAAACCAGATTCCTTCCAATTGCTTATGTTAGTTCTCAGCACCTTTTGAAAACTCTTTCTTCCCGTCGCAAAACCTATTCCGACTTTAATCTCTTTAACGTTCGGCATTTAATCACTCCCTTTTATGAAAAATTAATGGTAAAGTATATCTCTATTGTATATTATACCATAACTAACCCATAAAATCACAAATAGCATTTGCGATTGATTTTTATGAAAAACTTAGAAGTTATATAAGTTTGCTTATTATCTAAAGCCATCACAAGTATTAGCTTCCTTCATATAATATTTATGTAGATAAAAATTATTAGTGAGGTGTAATTATTGAAAACATATTTAAAAGATCCTATGCAAGGTATGCCACAAATGGGTGATATGTACAGTATGCCACAGATAAAGGGTATGCAGAACATGCATCCAATGATGAATGGCATGCAGAACATGTATCCAATGATGAGCGGCATGCAAAATATGTATCCAATGATGAGTGGTATGATGATGTATATGCAGAGTATGTATCAAATGATGGTCATTCAAAGTATGTACCCTATGATGAGTATTCAGAAAACTTACCCAATGATGGATATGGAAGGTATGAATTGCATGTATGGAATGCCTCCTATGATGGGTATGGATATGCAAGCTGACACTAATATGCAATTTCCTATTCCAATGCTAGTAAAATTGGAACAGCTCTCACCTAATCAGATTCAAATTAGCTACGATAGAGATGTTGATATAATGCTCGGAACGAAGCCCACTAATCACTGGATCAAAGATACAATGAATGTTAGACCCCAAGGTATAGCTACTCTTGGTAGAAATGATGATGTGAATGCTGGAAATTCACTTAATGCTAGCCTGGTTAAAATAGAGCCAAAGAATGGCTCAGCAAGAACATTTATATTAACTTTCAATCGGGTTATTCCTAGAGGAGCGGCATATATGCTAATAATTTGTTATGTAACAGTTAAAGGAGCACCTCCTTACAGTGGAGATAAT
>DAVZGU010000092.1:0-6917 GCA_052274215.1 Clostridium sp.
TCTTCTAGCCGCCATAACAACATCTTTTAATGTTTCAGCGGTAGTTGAAACATCATCTCCATTACTCACTTCTTCCGCATTAGGTCCTATCATAAAATTGCCATGATAAGTGGTAGTTACTAATATCCCTTTTCCTTTATCTGTAGGCACTTGAAAAATAACAGTATTTACAAGGTGACCTTGATCTTTTCCCATTAAAATATATTGGCCTCTCTTTGGTGTTATTTTAAAATCATCGATTCCTACCATGTTAGATATATTATCACTATGCAAACCCGCAGCATTTATAATATATCTTGCTTTAATATCCTCCTTGTTAGTATGTACAATAAACTTATCTTCTAATTTTTCTATAGATATTACTTCATTTTCAAGCTTAAGTTCTACCCCATTAGTTATAGCATTTTCTACTAATGCAATTGTAAATTCATAAGGAGACGCTACCCCTACACTTTTAGCATAAAGTGCTACATTTACTTCACTATTTAAGTGTGGCTCTATTTCTTTTAGTCTCTCTCCTCTTATCACCTCTAAATCATTGCAGCCTAATTTTAAACCATTTTCATAAAGCTCAGTAATTTTTTTCTCGTCACCTTCATTAAATCCAATCACTAAAGCTCCTGTTTGTCTGTATCCAAAATTTAATTCTTCCTCAAGACTTCTATACATTTTGTTTCCTTTTCCGCATAATTGTCCTTTTAATGTACCGTACTTTGCAGCATATCCACCATGAACTATGCCACTATTTGCTTTTGACGCTTTCGTTGCAACATCATCTTCTTTTTCTAAAATACCTATTTTTAGATTATATCTTGAAAGTTCCCTTGCTATAGCTGCTCCTACTACTCCTGCTCCTATAATAATTACATCATACATAAATATCCCCTCTCAACATATTATTAATATTTGAAACCTTTTAATATTTAATCTTTGTTAATATCTATTATAATATAAATTTTTACATTATAATAGATATTTTCAATTAAATCATCCCCTGCGGAGCTGAAATGTCGTTAAATAGATTTCACTTAATGCGAGAACGTAAAAGGGGTGTGTCAATTACTTTGACACACCCCTTTACTATTTTGTATTTTATGATTATGGTTATGCTTTAAATGTTAATTTGTAATATTAGAAACGGAAATCTCGCTTTCCTTCCTTAAGTTCTTTTAAATGCTCTATTGCAATTGCACGGACCTTTTCATTTTGTATATTAGGAATCTCATTTTCAATTACCATCTCGCCCTTTTTCTTGGTATCAAGTGAAGCATAATCCTCCAAATATTCTTTAAGTGTCATTAGTGCGTTTGGCTGACAGCAGTTTCCAATCTGACCTGACTTTACAAGGCTCATAAAACGATCACCTGTACGCCCTTCTCTATAACAGGCGGTACAAAAGCTTGGAATATACCCAAATTCCAAAAGCCAGTTTACAATCTCATCCAATTTACGCGTATCTGTTACTTCAAATTGCTTCGAGTTATCTTCTTCCGTTTCCTTCTGTGCATATCCACCAACACTGGTACATGAGCCTCCACTTACCTGAGATATACCCAGTTCCAGCACACGCTCACGCGTTATTTTCGATTCACGAGTGGATACAATCATGCCAGTGTATGGAACAGCGATACGAATAATAGCCACAATTTTTTCGAACATCTCATCCGATATTGAATTTGAAAACGCATTTGGGTCAATATCATCAGCAGGGCAAATGCGTGGAACACTAATTGTATGTGGACCCACACCCATGGCTGCCTCTAAATGCTCTGCATGCATGAGTAGTCCAACAAAGTCATAACGGTACATATTTAAACCGAATAAAACTCCGATTCCAACATCATCAATACCGCCCTCCATGGCACGATCCATAGCTTCAGTATGATATGCATAATTGTGCTTTGGTCCTGTTGGGTGCAACTCCTCATAACTTTTTTTGTTATATGTCTCCTGGAAAAGTATATAGGTACCTATGCCCGCATCCTTAAGTTTCTTATATTCTTCCACTGTAGTTGCAGCAATATTAACATTAACACGGCGGATATCTCCATTTTTATGCTTAATACTATAAATGGTCTTTATACTTTCAAGGATATATTCAATTGGATTGTTCACAGGGTCTTCTCCTGATTCTAAAGCCAATCGCTTGTGTCCCATATCCTGAAGTGCTATAACCTCTTGTGCTATTTCTTCTTGCGTAAGTTTCTTACGGGATATTGTTTTATTTTTAGCGTGATATGGACAATACACACAACCATTTACGCAATAGTTCGAAAGATATAGTGGAGCAAAAATAACAATACGATTACCATAAAACTTCTGCTTAATCTCTTTTGCCAGTTTGAACATTTTTTCTTTTTCATCCTCCAAATCACATTCAAGAAGTACTGCAGCCTCTCTATGTGTTAGACCCTTGCAGTCTTTTGCACGTTCTATCAGGCTATCAATTAGCTCACGATTTCTTTTATTTTCTCGAGCATAAGCGACGGTAGATAGAATTTCACCATCATCAATAAACTCAGTTGCATTTTTAGACTTATTATCATACATAGCATAAACCCCTTTTTAATATTTATTATTTATAAATGGTCAAGCTCTTATAACCCTTGATTTAATCATTCCTTTACTACTTTGCTATAGGCGGTGCCTTGGAATAAATCGTTTTGGTGTTTACATTTGGTAGCATTCCAAGCTTACCTGACAGGGCACTAATAACATCATTCGGCGCATCCACAACGATACTTATTACCGAAATATGGCGTTTCAGATAGGGTACTCCCATTCTTCCTACTATGTATTCTCTATATTCATGGAGAATAGAGTTAAGCTTTGGAGCAGCATCTGTGTTTTCAACGATAATTCCAATTAGAGCAATTCTTGTTTCCATTGGCAACGTCCTTTCTTTTAAATAATAAAAAAAAACCCTGCACCCGAAAAGGCACAAGGATAGCGCGTTGAAACCAAAGGTACAACCAATAAAGGTATGTTCTTTGGAATATTCCAACTATTCTCTCGCCTTCTCATTCGGGACGAACCCTCGTGCATTCAGAACGATAACTTTGTTAATTAAAAATCAATTTAACCGTACCACTTCTAATAGTAAAAAGCAATACAACAATTTATTTTCTTATTTAACTGCCCATCTGATTCCTTTTTCAATATATTCATTCCAAAAGTCCCACGTATGACTGCCACGACTTTCTACATATGTTACATCTATATTTTCTGAAGTTAAAAAATCACGGTATTTATGATTTACATCCAACAAAAAATCGTTTGTACCACACGCCATATATATTTTAGGAATTGGAGCATTTTTCTTCTTCAACTTAATAATAAGTGCCTCTGGATCTTTATCACTACCCAAAAGTTGATTCAGATCACCAAATACTCTAGTGTAAAATTTATAGTCACGAACTTCGTCCTTAAAATCACTAGAAGCTCCAGCAATATTGTATGTAACTATAGCAGAAGATAATGCAATGATACGACTAAAGTTGTCACAATATTTTAATCCATTTCGAATTGCTCCATATCCACCCATAGATAACCCACCTATAAATGTATCTTCTCTTTTCCTTGATAACGGAAATATCCTGCGTGTAAATTCCACTAAATCATTTCCAACGAATTCACCAAACAATTCGCCTTTATCAACATCGTCTAAATAAAAATTATTTTCTCCAGAGGGCATAAACACTGCGATATTGTGTCTTAAAGATAGTTCCTCAATTTTACTACTACAAACCCAATCAGTGTAATTTCCAGTCAACCCATGCAAGAGATACAGCGCTTTCATTGGTTTTTTCTTAATTATTTCTTGCTCCGGTATTTCCATTGTATCAATTGGTATAAGAGCATTGAAAGTAACATCTCTTTTTAAGGCTTTTGAAACAAAGCTCACTTGTAAAAATGCCATTTTTTATTCCCTCCTCTAATGTATTTTTAGTATTAATATAATACTATATACACTCTATTTAAAATAGTTCTTCGAGCTGGCTTTCCCCATTTTTGCTTTATGCTTCATTAAAACTAAAGCAATTACCAACATATTTGAATATCCTACTAAGCTAGTTAATCTAAAAATATTTTTCATTTCTTTTCTTTCCTCTACTCATAGATTCTTTAAGTTTGATTCATTATTATAGTAATTTTTAACTATCTTATCTATTTCTCCACTTGAAAGTAATTCATCGTCTATCTCCTTGTTATTCTGCCTATATATATTTACATGATTATGCATTGCAAATTGTAGATACCCCGTCTTAAAATGTCATATGTTTCTGCATAAATGCTTATATTCGTTTTTAACCAAACTCGCGCTTCATTCCTTTTTTAGGCTGCTGTCCAGACACCATAGCATCCACCTAAAAATCAAAGAAATTATAATGCTTTTTTTAGTATCTTGCATTATAATTCGCCCCTATGATTAATTCAACTCAGCATTCTATTAAGATAAAGCCAACAAAAATAGGTTTAGCATGCCCACTGTTTAATTACCTCTTTTAACCCATTTTTAGATATCAAACATTGAATATCATTATCTAATTCTAAATAAGGATTATCATGCTCTTTACATATACTTTATATATACTTTTTATTCTTTCTAATGTATTTGGACACTCATCACATATTATAATATTTATCGTAAAAACCGCCTTCGCTTTACTTTTTCACCTTCTATATTATACATTTTCTAAATTTATTTACCAATATTATAAATACATACCTGTATAATTTCATTTGCATTTTGTTAATAATCTCGACGGTTTATATATTTACTTTTATATGTATAATTAAAAGATAAGTAATCACTAATTATTAGTAATTACTTATCTTTTTTTATTTCTATTATGGATTTTAATAGATCCCTCCAAATCAAATATGCCATACTACAAGTAAATTCTCTCAGCATTTCCAACCTTCTCAAGAAGACGCTGCAAAATTAATGGAAATTCATCTAATTTTATTTCTCTAACGCCAATGTTATCTTTTTCTTGAAAAAAGTCTTCAATTTCATAATATATTTTTTTTGCAACTGCGCTTTTATGTAAAAAACAGGGCTCTGAATCATTGAAGTATTCAATACTTTTCTCAATAATAATACTCTCTGCAACTGGTAGCGTATAGAGATTCCCCTCATACAAAATACAATTATCAGTATCTATTATTTTAATATTTCTCGGCATTTAATAAACTCCTTTCTATTTACTAAACTAAATTATAAAAACTATAAATAAACAAAACAAGAACATAACTAGTGCAGTTAATAATTTTATTAAATACATTTTCTCTACAAGGAATGATGATACTTTGAACATATCAGTCCCTTTATCAATAATAAACACAATTATTATTGGTGGTATAATAAATACCAAATCATATAAGAATAAATAAGAAAAGGCCTTAAGAGAGTACATGTTATTTTTTTGTATCATATAACTTATACTTGCAAGGTATACTTGTCCTGTACATAAAAATTCTCCTAAAGAAATGACAGCACCTAATATAAAACTTATAATAATTAATATTCTTCCACTTTTATTTTCCAAAAAACTTTTTATTACATTGTGATTAAAACGTCTAACTTTTCTGGGGAGCTGATTTTTTATTTGTCCAAACTTTTCCTTTCTTGCTTTAAAAAAATCATTTACATTCAAATAAATAATTAAAGCAGAAAATACTATAAATATTTCTTTCATTATCGTATTATATAATCCTATATTTATTTTAGATAGATATGTGTATAAGACTGAACCTATTAATAAATATGCTAGAAATTTACCTAAAATAAAACTAAACCCAAGCTTCTTTATACCAACATTTTTGACACTAATAAGTGATATGAAAAATAAAAACATAGATATAGAGCATGGGTTAAGCCCATTAACAAATCCTGTAAATATAAAGCCTAAAATATCATAATTGAATGACTTGGTATTTATCTGAATTCCCTCCAGAATAGGTGTTTCTTTAGCCTTCTCATTCTGTAATATTTCTCTTATTATAGGCTTTATTTCAGATGGCTCTTTAATATATCTATCTGATACGAATATTATTGGTGCTCCTCCATTCTCTTTATTTAACTGATATTCATTATTATATCTAACAAGCATCTCATAATTTTGACTTTTACTTATATCGTATTTATATATCTTAATATTTTTATATTCTTTCTGTAATTTATTTAGTTCATTTTCAAACTCATTGCATGTATTGCACAAAGGTACATTAAAATAAATCAAATTTAATTCGTTAGTTTTTGCATTGATTGTTTTAACCATTAAAAAATTAAAGACAAAGACTATTATTAGCAAAAAAAATATTTCACAGCACTTTTTTACTACTTTATTAATATTCATCATACTCATGTGCTAACCTCACTTTAATATACCTTCAACAATTTTTTTAAATTCATCTTTTTTATAAATGCCAACCATTTTTTCATTACCTACATACATTGTTGGTATTGTATTAATCTTAAGATAGTCTATTTCTTTCTTTATTTCCTTGTTATCATTTTTCCTTTTATTATATAATTTTTCTCCTAAATATGACTTTAAGTACTGCTCTGATTTTGGATTAATATACTTTTCTTTTTCATTGAAGATCTTCCCAATCTCTTTATAATCCTCTGTACTAATTTTAGGAATATTTAAATTCATATTTTCATTAACAGTCTTAAATATTAAAACAACTTTCTTATTAGCTATGTATTCTAATAGGATTGGCTCAATATTTTCATTGATTTTTTTACAATCTGGACAATTAAAGTCTGTATACTCAATTATCTTAACAGGTGCCTTAATATCACCAAAAACAATTCCAGCATTAGATATAGTCTTAATATCATCTTTTTTACTTAAACTCTCAGATTTAATTGTAAAAATACCCATAATTACTAATAGAACTAAACT
>DAVZGU010000093.1:0-6822 GCA_052274215.1 Clostridium sp.
TTCAGCTCCGCAGGAGATGATTTAACTGTACATACAATAAGTCGCAATATTGAAAAAAATGAAGGATATGAGTTCAAGATAGCAATAATTATGCAAGGGGTATTGATAAAGAAAAGGAGAAAAGATTCTCAGAATTAAGCTACTATAAGATGCCTAAAAAAAGGTAAACCAAATTCAGAGGTGGCCAGCTATTAAAATAAATGAAGCGTATAAAAATATATTTCATTAGTTTAATTCTATTATTAAATTCATTTTTCTTAAATAGAAATATAGATTACTATGAATTTATTTTCATAATCAAATCTGTCATCTATACTGATGTATTTTACAAAACATACAAAATATACAAAATATATGAACAAATCACAAATGAAATATGGATAACACATAGAGTTGTTTACAAAAAATACATTGACTTTTAGAAAATTATTATTATACTTAAAATAAGATTAAAGGGGGAGGACATACAATAGCATAAAATAATACTGTGAATATTTCCTATATACGTATTTATAAGCGTTAAGATGGCTATGAAATATGAAGGAATATAAAGTATGTATGAAGCATATATAAAGAATATATTAAATCGTTTCATTGCTATAAAATGAATATATTAAAGAGAATATTGGAAAAAAATAAATAACTTAACAATTCAATGGATACATGATAATGTTTTAATATGAAATATTTATCGGAAATAACTTCAATAGTGTAAGTGATTGCGAATATTTCAATAACGGGACAACCTCATATTTTTGAAATTAATAAAGATAAGTTAAAGAGTTACATAACAAGCTATAATTCAAAAACCAAAATTAGTATTTCTATTAAGGTGAAGGGCAAAAGTACTAATATTATAAGATGGGAGGGGTCAAGAGATGTTAAATTTCTTTGTTAAAAGACTATTTTCAACTGTAATTACAATTTTCGTTGTTATCACAATAACTTTTTTCTTAATGCGATTAATGCCTGGTGGACCATTTTCTGGTGAAAAAAAGCTTAATCCACAGGTTTTAGAGAATTTGAACAAGAAATTTGGTTTGGACAAACCTGTATTTAAACAATACACTATGTATCTAAAAAATCTTTCGCATGGGGACCTCGGGCCTTCAATGACATATGAAGGAAGAACAGTTAATGAAATTATAGGATATTCACTTCCAGTTTCTGCTAAATTAGGTGTGGTTGCTATAGGTTTTGCTATGGTATTAGGTGTATATCTAGGAATAGTTGCAGCCCTCCATCAAGGAAAATGGCCGGATAAATTATGTATGTTTATTTCAACTATTGGAATTACGGTACCAAGTTTTGTAATTGCGACACTAATGATTTATGTATTTGCAATAAGGATGGGTATATTTCATGCCATAGGGCTTGAATCTCCTATGGATTATGTTCTTCCATCGATTGCTCTTGGAGCATCTTCCATGGCCTTTGTTGCAAGACTTGGAAGATCGGCTTTACTTGATGTTATAAGGACAGATTATATTAGAGTTGCAAGGGCTAAGGGACTTTCTAAAAATGCAGTTATATATAAACATGCTTTAAGAAACTCATTAATTCCTATTGTAACTTATATTGGACCACTTCTTGCCGCTGTTTTAACTGGTAGCTTTGTAATTGAAGGTCTGTTTGGTATACCAGGTATGGGCCGTGAATTCATTACAAGCATAACAAACAGAGATTATACCGTGATAATAGGTTTTGTAACCTTAGATGCTACCTTCTTAGTACTTTCTAATTTTGTTGTTGATATACTTTACGCAGTAATTGACCCAAGAATAAAAATTGAATAATAGGGGGTGCATAAACATGGAGATAAATAGTGAGTTATTTGAAAAAATACCAAATGACAAGAAAAAAACAAATGAAATAGTTAGACCAAGTGAAACTTATCTACAGGATGCTTGGAGAAGATTAAAACAAAACAAGCTTGCAATGGGAGGATTAGTTTTTGTTATATTAATAACTATACTTGCTATAGTTGGCCCAATGTTATCAAAATACAATTATTATTCTCAGAATTTTAGAATTGCAAACCAAAACCCTAGTGCGGCTCATTGGCTCGGTACTGATAAGTTTGGTCGCGACCAATTTGTAAGAATATTATATGGAGCAAGAATTTCACTTACCATTGCATATGTTGCAAGTATATTAAATCTTGTTGTAGGAATTTTATATGGCAGTATTGCAGGGTATGCAGGTGGTATTGTAGATAATTTAATGATGAGGGTTGTTGATGTAATTTGGTCAGTGCCTAGTATGATTTATGTTATTCTCTTGATGGTTATACTTACTAAACCCAATCATCCATCAGCGGATGGTGGTATGTTAAATATTATAATTGCAATGGCAATATCCTTTTGGGTGGTAATGGCAAGAATAGTTCGTTCGCAAGTTATGGCGCTAAAGGAACAGGAATTTGTCCTTGCTGCAAAGATTTCAGGTGCGTCTAGCATGAGAATAATACTAAAACATCTTATTCCAAATAGTATGGGACCAATAATAGTAACAATGACAATGTCTGTACCAGGTGCTATTTTTACAGAAGCTTTCCTTAGTTTTATAGGACTTGGAATTTCTGCACCTCAAGCATCATGGGGAAGTCTTGCGTCAGAAGCATTAGATGGATATCAACTTTACCCATTACAGTTGTTTTTCCCGGCTATGGCAATTTGTTTAACAATACTTGCATTTAATTTCCTTGGTGACGGCTTAAGAGATGCTCTAGATCCAAAGATGAGAAAATAAGTAAGGGGGAAATTATGGAAAAATTACTTGGAATAAATAATTTGAAAACATCTTTTTTTACACATGTAGGAGAGGTGCAGGCTGTAGGTGGAGTATCCTTTTACTTAAATAAAGGTGAGGCTCTTGGAATAGTTGGAGAATCTGGAAGTGGAAAAAGCGTTACTATGATGTCACTTATGAGACTACTTGCTGATACAGGGAAAATAATAGATGGTGAAATGCTATTCCAAGGAAAAGATTTAGCAAAGATTTCCGAGAAAGAAATGGAAAAAATAAGAGGAAATGAAATTGGAATGATATTTCAGGACCCCATGACTTCCCTAAATCCTGTATTCAACATAGGCAATCAAATAATGGAACCATTACTTAAACATAGAGGATTAAGTAAGAAAGAAGCTTTTGATAAGTCAGTGAAAATGCTTTCATTAGTTGGAATCCCAAGTCCTGAAAAAAGGATGAAACAATACCCTCATGAATTTTCTGGTGGTATGAGACAACGTGCAATGATTGCTATGGCATTATGTTGTGAACCGAAATTGTTAATTGCAGATGAACCTACAACAGCCCTAGATGTTACTATACAGGCACAAATTCTTGAACTTATGAAGGATATTAAAGAAAAATTAAACACTTCAATTATTCTTATAACACATGATTTAGGCGTGGTCGCAGATGTTTGTGACAGAATAAATGTTATGTACGGTGGATTAATTGCAGAAACAGGTTCTACTAAGGACTTATTTTATAATCCAAGGCATCCATATACTTGGGGACTTTTAAATAGTATTCCAAATCCTCAAAGCACTGTAAGGGAAAGATTGAAACCAATAGAGGGTCAACCACCAGATTTGTTAAAACCTCCAGTGGGATGCCCATTTGCAGCTAGATGTAATTATTCTATGAAAATTTGTGAAAAGCAAAGACCACCATTATTTCAAATTAGTCCTGAGCATAATGCAGCTTGCTGGCTAAATCACCCTAGTGCACCTAAGGTAAAAGCACCTGTTGGAAGGGGGAGTTTATAATGAGTGATGAAAAAGTATTAGTTGAGATAAAAGATTTGAAAAAATATTTTCCTGTTAAAAAGGGATTGTTTGGTACAACTCATAGTTATGTAAAAGCAGTAGATGGTATTTCTTTTACAATCAATAAAGGTGAGACTTTAGGACTCGTGGGAGAATCAGGCTGTGGTAAAACAACCTGTGGAAGAACAATAATAAAGCTATATGAACCAACTGGTGGACAAATAATATACGATGGACATGATTTATCAAAGTTAAGTCAAAAGCAGATACTTCCTTATAGAAAAAAAATTCAAATGATATTCCAAGACCCCTATGCTTCATTAGACTCAAGAATGACTGTGGGCGATATAGTTGGTGAATCAATTGACATTCATGGTGTTTATAAAGGTAAGGATAGAATGGCAAGAATTCAAGAACTGCTAACAACTGTGGGATTAAACAGTGAACATTCTAGCAGATATCCACATGAATTTTCTGGTGGTCAAAGACAAAGGATTGGTATAGCTAGGTCTCTAGCAGTGCAACCAGAATTTATAATTTGTGATGAACCTATATCTGCACTTGATGTTTCCATACAAGCACAGATTATAAATATGCTCGAAGAGTTGCAAGAAAATATGGGGTTAACATATCTTTTTATAGCTCATGATTTATCAATGGTTAAGCATATATCAAATAGAATTGGAGTTATGTATTTAGGAAAAATGGTTGAAATCGGTAAAAGTGATGAAGTATATAGCCACCCAATGCATCCATATACTCAGGCGTTACTTTCTGCTATTCCAATACCGGACCCTGAAGGTGCAGCACTAAGAAAGAGAATTATGCTTGAGGGAGAAATACCATCACCTATAGATCCTCCGCCAGGATGTAGATTTAAAGGTAGATGTAAATATGCTAAGGCAATATGTTCAGAGCTAGACCCGGAACTTAAAAATTTAGGAGCAGACCACTTTGTGGCTTGTCATTTATTTTAAATGGTATAAAAATTTTGTTTAGTGAATATATTACTGAGTATAATTCGATGCTTTGCAACGAATATATATATATATATATAATAGGGGGGAATAATAAAAATGAATAAATCAACAAAGATTAGTGCAACTTTGCTTGCGGTAACCTTAGGGGTATCAATGCTATCTGGCTGTGGCACTAAAGCAGCACCAGAGGCTAATGGAAAGGTGCCGCAGGTAATAACTTTCAATTTAGGTGCGGAACCTAAGACTCTCGACCCAGCGTTAAGTCAGGCAAGTGACAGTGGAGATGTTATCGGAAATGCTTTTGAGGGTTTGATGAGATTGGATGATAAAGATAAACCAATTCCAGGTATGGCTGATAAGTATGAAATGTCAAAAGATGGTTTGACTTATACGTTCCATATTAGAAGTGGCGCTCAATGGTCAGATGGCAAACCAGTTGTTGCTGGTGATTTCGAATATGCGTGGAAAAGAGTTTTAAAGCCTGCAACTGCTTCTGTATATTCTTATCAACTTTTTTACTTAAAGAATGGGCAAGGGTATAATGAAAGTGAACTTGCAGCTGATAAGAAAACGGCTGGTGTAAAATCAGCAACTGTTGATGAAGTCGGAGTTAAGGCTAAAGATGATTCAACTCTTGTAGTTACCCTCGAAAACCCAACTTCTTATTTCTTAGCACTTATGGCTTTTGAAACATATATGCCGATTAGAAAAGATGTAGCAGATAAAGATACTTCTTGGGCAACTAAACCTGCAACTTATATTACTAATGGTGCATTTAAAATGAAAGAATGGAAACCTAAAGATGTTTTGGCATTTGTAAAAAACGACAAATATTGGGATGCAAAAAATATCAAACTTGATACTCTTAACTATAAAATGTTAGAGGATCAAACGGCAGCACTTTCAGCATTTAAAGCAGGTCAAATGGATATGATTAAAGATCCACCACAATCAGAAATTCCTGCTCTTATAGCAGATGGTAGTTGCAAAATAAGTCCCAACTATTCAACTTACTACTATGATTTAAACCTTTCACCAAAAGCGGCAGAGATAAATCCAGAGGCTGCTAAGGCTATACAAAACCCTAAAGTAAGAAAAGCATTATCACTTGCTATTAACAGAAAAGACATAGTTGATAACGTTAGTAAAGGTGGTCAAACTCCTGCAACATCATTTGTTCCAAAAGGTAGTCTAGAACCAAATGGTAAGGATTTTGCAAGTAAAGAATATTATCCAGCAGAGGGAGATATAGCTAAAGCTAAAGCATTACTAGCTGAAGCCGGCTACCCAGGTGGAAAAGGATTCCCTAAAATAACTTTTCTTTATAACACATTGGCAGGGCATCAAAACATAGCTGCTGCAGTTCAAGATATGTGGAAGACAAATCTTGGAATAGATATAGAGCTTAAGAACCAAGAATGGAAAGTATTCATACAAACAAGAACTGATAAAAATTATATTCTTGCAAGAGATGGATGGAATGCAGATTATACAGACCCAATGACATTCCTTGATTTACTTACAACAAGTTCAGGAAATAATAATTCAGGATACAGCAATCCAGCATATGATGCAAAAATAATGGCTGCAAAAAAAGAATTAGATCCAGTTAAGAGAATGACTATTTTACATGAAGCAGAAGACATTATTATGAATAATGATATTGTAATTCCTATTTATGGATATACAAATACAATAGTTTCAAAACCAAATGTTATGGGAGTTCGTACATCAGCTTTAGGAAAACATTGGTTCCAAACTGCTTATGTAACTGCTGCTAAATAATATAACTTAGCAAAATGCCCTATAGAGTAGACAAAAGTCTATACTATAGGGCATTTTTATGAAAATAAAAGGGGTGGGTTAACAGAGCTAATGGGGGAATAGATGTTAACCGTCTCCAATATTTTCTCAGGTATTAGTAGGCTGTATCTATACATAAATAATTCTTAAAAAGAATTACTTAGAATATTTTATTTGAGTAATGATTAAAGTGTTACAAATTTTTTGGATTTTTTATAATAAAAGGTTGTTAACTGTCCCTAAGTTGGTATAAAATTTAACTA
>DAVZGU010000094.1:0-6812 GCA_052274215.1 Clostridium sp.
TATTAGTGATATAATAAATGTCTTTAAACGAGATGATTATGTTATCTCTGGTGTAGTTTATGAATATTATAGCAACGTTTTAGATTTTCATAATAATGTTCTTATTAAAGAAACTCTTTTAGATAGAACCAATGGCTTAACTGGTAAAACCGTCATACATCCAACTCAAGTAAATGTAGTAAATTCTCTTATGGTAGTTTCTAAAGAAGACTATACAGATGCAGTTAATATTATTAGTTCATCACTTGATGGTGTAATAAAGAGCAATTATTCCAATAAAATGAATGAGATAAAACCCCATGAAGCGTGGGCTAAAGAAACATTACTAAAAGCTAAAATAATGGGGGTATTCGAAGATGGAAAATCACACAGAGATTTATTGCAATCAATCACTTCATTACAATATAGATGATAGCCTACAAATATCACTTAACATAAAAGAAAACAAATGCAACATTCCAGTGTCAAAGCTTTTTACAATGTCCGCTAGAGAAAATAAAAAGAGGGATTTTTTGTTTGTAAGTAAGGTTATAGGAAAACATATGCCAATGATTCCAGATACTCTAAAAATTATTGGGGGAATTTTGGCTCGTTTATGGATTAATGAAAGAGAGGACACGGTGCTTTATCCTACTACTGAATTAGTTGATACGCTTATTTCCTTAGATGTCTCTCATAACATGGATGCCTCTGTTAATATCCAAAGTTTACATGACATTTTAAAAGCGCCTATAAGACTTGCAAACAAAACCCTTTTTATAGGTTTTGCAGAGACAGCTACAGGTCTTGCTCAATCAGTATTTCAAAATTTTTCAAATGCCGCTTATATACATACTTCGCGTGAGAAAATAACTTCTATAGAACCTGCACTATTTTTTAATGAAGAACATTCTCATGCAGTAGAGCATTCGCTTTTCCCTTATGAAAATGACTTTTTTAATAAATTTTCTGATATAGTTTTAATAGACGATGAACTTACTACAGGTAAATCTGCACTGAATTTAATAAAATGCCTTCCCGGGAAATATTTTGGGATAATATCTATTTTAGACTGGCGAGATGCTAATAGCTATAAAATGTTCGCTGATGAGAAAAACATAGATGTTAGGGTGTGTTCCTTGCTAAAGGGTGATATTAAGTGCAGTAAATCAAAAGATATTATTAGCGACGAGATAACTATTCCTCCAAGTTCTACTAAACTAATTCCAAGTAAAGAGTGTGTTTTTCAAATAGCGCAAAGTATTGAGGGCTATAATAAATCTACTGGTAGATTTGGAATTACCTCTAGTGATAATTTGAAAATTTCTGAAGAAGTCAATTCAATATCTAAACTTTTGATAAAAGAAAGAACTACTGGCAATTGTCTTTGCATAGGAACTGGGGAGTTTATATATTTACCTTGTAGTATAAGCTCGATGCTTGGAGATAATGTTTATTTTCATTCCACTACAAGAAGTCCCGTTCATGCTAGAAATATAGCTTCTTATGGAAATAAAAATAAGATTGCTTTTCAAAGCCCCGAGGATGACACTATAACTAACTACCTTTATAATATTCCTGATAATTTTTATACCCAGGTATTTTTCTTCTCTGAAAAGCCTTTAACCAAAGAAAAGAAAGATGAATTAAATACAATTTTCTCTTATTTTCATGTTAAATCCATTATATTTGTATGTTGGAAAGGCTAATGTACGATCCCTTTTAAATTGCTTACAGCAGATAATTTTTAAGTTTTCTTAAATAAAATTAAAAAGAGGTGTATTTAAATGAATAAATGTATTTTTTCAGGAAGCTACTGCACGGAAGATGTTGTATTTCTTCTTAAAGACATATCACACCTTATAGTGGAACAAGATAATGAATTTAGAGAAAATGCTATACAAAGTGGAATCCACTATTCAGAAATGTTACCAATAGAATATAATCCCTCAAAAGAGTACATGGACATTTTCTATAGTACCCTTGAGCATTCAAAAAACAAACTAGCTTCTCTAGTTTCTATATTAAGCGAGAGAATTATAGCTAAAAGAGGTAAAAATATTGTTTTAGTTTCTCTTGCAAGAGCTGGTACCCCTATTGGCATATTAATTAAAAGATATATACAGTTTAAATATAATATAACCACTCCCCATTACAGTATTTCTATAATACGTGATAAAGGCATAGATAAAAATGCCCTTATGTATATATTAAAGAATCACCCCTCATCAGAAATACAATTCATTGATGGGTGGACAGGTAAAGGGGTTATTCAACATACATTAACAAAAGCTTGCAAAGAATATTCGCAGGAGTTTAATATAACCTTGAATTCGGACCTAGCAGTACTATCGGACCCTGCTCATTGTACCCTCATTTATGGTACAAGAGAGGATTTTTTAATTCCAAGCGCTTGTCTTAATTCTACAGTTTCGGGTCTTGTAAGCAGGACTGTACTTAATGATAAGTTTATTTGCAGTGATGATTTTCATGGTACAAAGTTTTATAAAGAATTAATGTCAGTTGATGTTTCCAATTTCTATATAGATGAAATATGTAACTGTTTCGATGAGCTAGATAATAATTATCTGCATGAGCTATTGAATGACCCAAATGTTACAGAAGTTGCCGCAGATATTGAGTTTGATGGTAATTCTTTAAACTGCAAAGGACTTCGTGACATCGAAAGCATCCGACATAAATTTGACATCAATAATATTAATCTTATAAAGCCAGGAATTGGGGAAACCACACGAGTACTTCTAAGAAGAATTCCCTTTAAAATACTAGTTGATTCCTTTGATAATCCAAATTTAAAGCATATATTTAAGTTAGCAGCGGAAAAGAATATTCCGGTAGAAATATATACCGATATGTGCTATTCCTGCTGTGGCATTATCAAATCTAAAGAAAAAGAAGATCTATAAGGATGTGTTTTTATGATATTTGCCTCGGACCTTGATAGTACGCTTATCTATTCTTCAAGACATTGTAACTTAATTAATGAAGAAAACCTTTTTCCTGTGGATTTTTATAATAACAATATGTGTAGTTTTATTACTAAATCCCTGCAGCATAAACTCGAACATATAAATGAAATTATGCTTTTTATACCTGTTACCACTCGTTCCCCAGAGCAATACACGCGAATGAAATACTTTTATGATATAATAAAACCTAAATATGCCGTTGTAGCCAATGGAGGTATCATTCTTAAGAATGGCATTGAACTTAAATCTTGGACAGATATAACCTCTAATAAACTTAAAAAAATTGTATCTGTTAGGAATATGATAGGATTATGCAGTTTCTTTTTAGAAAGTGACTTTATAAAATCATATAAAACTTGTGAAGATTTATTTATATACTCTATTGTGGATGAGGACAAACTAGCTAATAACATAACAAATGGGAAAGTGTCTTTAGATTATTTCGAAGTATTACGCTCATTTTGCGAAGGCTATAATTATAGCGTATCAAAGCAAGGTAAAAAGGTATATATAGTACCTAATTGTATAAATAAATATGATCCTATAAATTATATAATGCAACTAGAAAATATAAATATATTCTTTGCCGCTGGTGATTCTCTGCTAGACTACCCCATAATTAAGCATTCAAATTATGGATTAGTTCCGTCTCATGGAGAATTACTAAGTAACCTTCGTGAGAAAACACTTCATAATAATGTCTATATTACAAAAGAATCTGGTATATTTGCAGGCGAGGAAATTTTAAATATAGTACATCAAAAATTCCACGAAATTAACGATATTTCTCGTAATGAAGTATGTTCCTATATCGAATAATACTACGTTTACCTCATTTATAACAAAACAAAGCCCACATTATTGATTTTAATCAATAATGCGGGCTTTATCATATTCTTACTCTTCTAAGCTGCTCTCTTTTCTTCTGATTCTTCTTCTATTTGTTGTTCTTTTTTTACAAAAATCCTCATAATCAATTTTACAATTTCATTTACTACTATTATAAGTGAAGATAATGCAATTATCTTTAACCACATAGTAATACTTAAAGGAACTGCATTAAAGAATTTTGCAAATACTTCCGTTACAAATATTTGTGCTACTGCTGTAACTGCAATTACCTTTAAGAATATACTGTTCTTTGTAATATTCGGCAATATGCTATCTGTCCCAAATTCTCTACAGTTAAAGGCATTAAATAATGCACTAAAAGCAAATACTGCAAATAATACTGTCTGCATTTCATTTGGTCCTATAACACCCTCTTTTGGAAAACCAGCTCCTAATATATCAAATTTCATCTGAATCATAATAACACAAGTTATATATAAAGCATTAAAAATCATGCTCGTTAACATTTGTTTAGTTATAATACTAGCATTTCTATTTGTAGGTTTCCTGCTTAAAACAGCATCTCTTACTGGTTCTAGTCCAAGTGATAGTGCTGGTGGACCATCCATTATAATATTTACCCATAGAAGTTGTATTGTAGTGAATGGCATTTGGAAGTCAAATACTACAGATAAAATTGCTGTTAAGAATGCAATTATATTTACAGTTATCTGGAATTGAATAAACCTTTGGAAGTTCTCATAAATACCTCTTCCCCATTTAATCCCTTTTACAATAGTTCCAAAACTATCATCTGTTAAAATTATATCTGCTGCATTTTTACTAACCTCGGTGCCAGCTATACCCATAGCTATACCTACATCTGCTTTTGTAAGGGCTGGAGCATCGTTTATTCCATCTCCCGTTACCGCAACTACCTCTCCATTACTTTGAAGAGCCTCAACTATTCTCATTTTTGTATCAGGCTTTGAACGTGCTACTATTGAGATAGTAGTTATTTCATCCTTAAGTTCCTCATCCGATAATGTATCTATATAAGTAGCCTCTACTGCTCTATATTTACCGTTAAGTAATCCTAATTCTTTTCCTATAGCTATAGCTGTATTAATGTTATCACCTGTAAGCATTTTTGTAGAAACCCCTGCTTTTTTAGCAGTTTCTACGGCTTCTTTAACATCAAGTCTTAGAGGATCTCTTATTCCTACGAATCCTGTAAACACTAAATCATTTTCTAAAGTGCCTTGCTCGGATGCCATAGCTACCTCTTCACTTATATTTCTATATGCAAATCCAAGTACACGCATAGATTTTCTCTGAAGTTTTTCTATTTCATCTAATATTTCTTTTCGTCTTGCTTCATCGAGCTCCACTTCCATGCAATTAACATGTTCATATTTACATAATTCTAGAATAATTTCTGGTGCTCCTTTCGTTAATACTGTAGCACCTTCATCCCCTTCTATAACAGTACTCATTCTCTTACGCTTTGAACTAAATGGAATTTGATGAGCTATTTTTGCATTTTGTCTTTCTTGTACATAATCACAAGCATCATTATATAAAAGAAGAGCACATTCTGTTGCACTACCTAAATATTTAACTTCATTATCATCTTTTTCAATATCTGCTGTTGAATTTACAATACAGTTATCTATAAAGTAGTTATTTCTATCACTTAACTCATCTCTTGCTTTGAACTTACCATTTAAATAAACTTGTTCTACAGTCATTCTATTTTGAGTAAGTGTACCTGTTTTATCTGAACATATTACACTTACAGAACCTATTGTTTCACAGGCTTCTTTTTTAGTAACAAGTGCATTTATTTTGGCCATCTTTTGCATAGTTATTGCAAGTGTCATATTTATCATTGTTGGAAGACCTTCCGGAACAGCTGCAACAATCAAAGCGACACATACAACAAATGCAGTTTTTATTGGTCCAACAGATTCTAAAAAGGCAAATACACCGCTAGTGTCTGGCGATATAGTATTCGCTAGAACCATTTTTATAATCATAATTATAAAAAGTATTGCAGCTATTGCACTTGATACTTTTGAAATCTTAGCCCCCAAATCTCCAAGTTTTGCTTGAAGCGGTGTTTCTAAATCACCTTCCTCAAGATTTTTAGCTATTTCTCCCATTTGTGAGCTATCACCTGTAGACGTAACTACAAAACTAGCTCTACCATATGCAATAAGTGTTCCTCCGAAAACCATATTCAATTGTTTTGCTGGAATAGGGTCCTGTATTATTATTTTTTTATCTTTAGCTTGTACACTTTCCATTTCTATAATAACATCGGAATCTTTGCTTACATCCTCTGATTCTCCTGTAAGCATGTCCTCTCTAACCATTAAATCTATACTACTTACAAGTCTTCCATCCGCTGGCACCATATCCCCTGTCTCAATTGAAACTATATCACCAGGTACCAAATCACTTTTATTCACTTGAACAATTTTCCCATTACGTAATACTTTTACTTCTATATTTTCTGTCATTTTTGAAAGCGCATCTGCAGCTTTTTGTGATTTGCCTTCTGTGAAAATTCCTATACCAATTCCTATTGCTACTGCACATACTATACCAATAGCGTCACTAAACTCTCCTACTAATGCACTAATTGCGGCTGCCGCTAAAAGTATTATCATCATAGGCTCAGTTATTGCCTCCTTAATACTATCCCACATCGATCCCTTTTCTTGTTTAGTAAATTCGTTAGCACCATACTTTGCTAGTCTTTCTTTAATCTCAGAACTCGATAATCCTTTACTACTATCAACCTTAAGACTTTTTAAAACTTCTGAGCTCTGCTTATTAAAATATTTCATGTTATCCACCCTTCTGTAGTTTATATAATTTCTTTTAAATTAAAATGTAGAAAATGATAACCCTCTCATTTTCTACACCACTAGTATATCTATATGTATATAAATATAGATATATAAATGTAGATATATAAATAAATATATCTACATTTATCTATAA
>DAVZGU010000095.1:0-6798 GCA_052274215.1 Clostridium sp.
AGCTTCTTCGTATACATGAGTGATGGTAGTTCAGAGGTGAACGGTAATTCAGAGATGAATGTAGTATATAAAAGAAAAGATGGAAATTATGGTTTGATAGAACCAGAGTTTTAAAATATATTAAATTTAAAGGATTAAAGTAAATTTACTTACTTTAATCCTTTTTTAAATTTAAAAACATTATAATAAAAAATTATTAATGATAATTTACAAAATTTATAAATCCATATAAGTTGAACAGCAACAAATTAAGTGGTATAATTTTAAGTATATATTTAGGAACTATTAAAATGAATAGTGAGGATGAAAAGTATGAAATTTTTTGAAAAGTTATTTGGTAGTTATAGTGATAGAGAAATAAAAAGAATAATTTCAACAGTAGATAAAATAGAAGAATTGGATCCGCTTATGACTAGTTTAAGTGATGAAGAACTTAAATTAAAAACAGAAGAATTTAAAACTAGATTAAATAAAGGAGAGACTTTAGAAGATATATTACCTGAAGCCTTTGCGGTGGTTAGAGAAGCTTCATGGAGAGTTCTTAACATGAAGCATTTTAGAGTACAGCTAATTGGTGGCATAGTACTGCACCAAGGAAGAATAACAGAAATGAAGACTGGTGAAGGAAAGACTTTAGTGGCTACACTTCCTTCATATTTGAACGCGTTAACGGGAAATGGCGTTCACATAATTACAGTTAATGACTATCTTGCCAAAAGAGATAGTGATGACATGGGACGAATACACGAATTCTTAGGTATTTCTGTGGGTGTAATTATTCATGATTTAGATCAAATACAAAGGCAAGCGGCCTATAATTCGGATATAACATATGGAACAAATAACGAATTTGGGTTTGACTATTTAAGAGATAATATGGTTGTTTATAAAGAAGAAAGAGTTCAAAGAAAATTAAACTTTGTAATCGTGGATGAGGTTGACTCAATATTAATAGATGAAGCTAGAACACCGCTTATAATATCTGGAGAAGGAGAAAAATCTACGGATTTTTATAAAGTAGCAGATTATTTTGTTAAGGGTCTAGTGAAGGAAGAAGATTATACTATAGATGAAAAAGCTAGTGCTGTTATATTATCTGATGCTGGTATAGATAAAGCGGAAAAATATTTTCATTTAGAGAATTATGCTGATGCAGAAAACATGGGTATACAGCACCATACAGTTCAAGCTTTAAAAGCAAACTTCATCATGAGGAAAGATAAAGATTATATGGAAAAGGATGGTCAAGTTATCATAGTGGATGAGTTTACTGGAAGACTCATGGAAGGCAGAAGATATAGTGATGGGCTTCACCAAGCTATTGAAGCAAAAGAGAGCGTAAAAATTGAAAAAGAGTCAAAAACTCTTGCAACTATTACATTCCAGAACTATTTTAGGATGTATAATAAGTTATCGGGTATGACTGGGACTGCGCTTACAGAAGAAAATGAATTTAGAGAAATATACGGATTGGATGTAATAGTAATACCTACAAATATGCCATTAACAAGAATTGATAACGCAGATTTAGTGTTTAAAACTGTTAATGGGAAATATAAAGCTATAGTAGATGAAATAGTTGAAACTTATAAGAACAAGCAGCCCGTTCTTGTAGGAACTGTTAGTATAGAAAAATCAGAATTATTATCTGCGATGCTTAAAAAAAGAGGAATTCCTCATCAAGTACTTAATGCTAAATATCATGAAAGAGAAGCGGATATAGTATCTCATGCAGGATCACTTGCAATGGTTACTATAGCAACTAATATGGCGGGCCGTGGTACAGATATTAAGCTTGAAGAGGGCGTTGTTGAAGTTGGTGGACTCAAGATAATTGGAACTGAAAGACATGAATCTAGGCGTATTGATAATCAGCTTAGGGGCCGTGCTGGTCGTCAAGGTGATACTGGAAGCTCAAGATTTTACATATCACTCGAAGATGACTTAATGAGAATATTTGGGTCTGAAAGACTTCAAGGAGTTGTAGGAAAATTAGGATTAACTGATGAGGACGCTATTGAAAGCAAGATGGTAAGTGGTGCTATAGAAAGTGCTCAAAAGAAAGTTGAAGGAAATAACTTTGATATAAGAAAAAATGTTGTTCAATATGATGATGTAATGAACCAACAGAGAGAAATAATTTATAGACAAAGAACAGAGGTTCTTCAAGGCGACAACATAAAAGGTCAAATTGAAGAAATGATACAAGATGTTGTTTTCTCTGCAGTTGATTCACATATTAGTGGAGTTGAGGAAAGTTTTGATGAAGAATTAGTAAAACTTATTAATTATCTTGAAGAAATATATCTTCCAAAGGGTATGGTTTCAATAGAAGAACTTTCTAAAACATCTAATGAGGAAATTAAAAATACTCTTTTAGAAATAGCTAAAAAAATCTATGATCAGAAAGAAGAAAATTTTGGTGACGAACAAATAAGAGAAGTCGAAAGAGTTATTCTTCTAAGGGTAGTAGATAGTAAATGGATGGATCATATCGATGAGATGGAACATTTAAAGCAAGGCATTGGACTTAGAGCTTATAAGCAACAGGATCCATCACAAGCCTACCAAATGGAAGGTAGCGATATGTTTGCTGAAATGATTGAAAACATAAAGACAGAAACTGTTAAATACTTATTTCACGTGCAAATAGAAAAAGCACCTGAGAGAGAAATGGTTTCTAAGATTACATCAACAAATCATGATGATTCCATTAAAAACGAGCCAGCTAAAAAAGAAACTAAACAAGGAAGAAATGATGAATGTTCTTGTGGTTCAGGTAAAAAATACAAAAATTGCTGTGGCAGAGGTTAATAATTATTAATAACTTCAGACGACCGCGCAATGGCTAATAATAGTTGGAAATACATAACTGTTAATTTTCAACTGGGAAGGGATGAGCAATTGATTCTGCTTATCCCTTTTCAAATATAATGAAAGAGGTGCTATAATTGATAATACTAATCGAAGAAGCAATAAGTGAATTAAACGTATTAAAAAGTAATGTAGAAGAGATCAGGGTGTCTCTTTGACGTAGCATCTATGGAGAAACAATTAAGAGAACTTGAGTTTACAATGCAGGAGACGAGCTTTTGGCAGGATATAAAGGCAGCACAACAAATTACTCAACAAGCTAAAGGTATTAAAGATAGAATTGATAGGTTTAATTTAATAATTAGCAAGATAGAAGATTTGGAATTGCTAATTGAACTAAGTGAGGAGGAAGAAGATGATTCCTCTATAGCAGAAATCAAAAGTGAATTAAAAGATTTAACGCTGGATGCAGATAGGTTCAGGATAGAAATTTTACTATCTGGGAAATACGATATAAATAATGCGATTTTAACGCTTCATACCGGTGCAGGTGGAAGTGATGCTCAAGATTGGACAGAAATGCTTTATAGAATGTACTCAAGGTGGTGTGAAAAGAAAGGATATAAGATCGAAGTTTTAGATTATCAGCCATCTGATGAAGCGGGTATTAAAGCCGTGACATTAAAAATAACTGGCGAATATGCCTATGGATATTTAATGGCCGAAAAGGGAGTGCATAGGTTAGTAAGAATTTCACCTTTTAATGCAAATGGTAAGAGGCAAACTTCATTTGCATCTTGTGAAGTACTTCCAGAGCTTACCGATAATCAAGATGTTGAAATAAAGCCTGATGACCTCAGAATAGATACTTATAGATCTGGAGGGGCAGGAGGTCAACATGTAAATAAAACTGACTCAGCAATAAGGATTACCCATATACCTACGGGTATAGTAGTCCAGTGCCAAAATGAAAGAAGTCAGCATAGTAATAAACAAACTGCGATGAAGATGCTTATGGCAAAATTATTGGATTTAAAGGAAAGAGCTAAAAAAGATAGAATAGAAGACTTAACCGGGGATTTGAAAGAAAATGGCTGGGGAAGTCAGATTAGATCTTATGTATTTCATCCATATAATCTGGTCAAGGATCATAGGACTAATACAGAAATGGGTAATGTAGATGCGGTTATGGATGGAGATATTGATATTTTCATTGAGGCATACTTAAGGCAGAACAATAAATAACTTCAGGTGTATCTACAATAAAAAAGGTTAGTACCGTCATAGAAATGTAGACATAGTTCTATTTGAATCTAAAAAATCCAGCAGAATATATTACATATTCTGCTGGATTTTTTATTTTTGTTATATATAGGTTATAAGCATTTTTATCTTATGACTTATATGTAAAGTTTATTATTTTGTTATCACTGTTCCTGCTGTTCCGCTTATTGCTTCTCTAGCTTTTTCGAGTGAGGTTATAATTGCTTTTCTGCCTTCTTTTGCTTCAACGAAAGCAAGAGCCGCTTTTATTTTTGGAAGCATAGAACCAGGAGCAAAATGTCCTTCTTTAATATATGTTTTAGCTTCTTCAACAGTTATTATTGAAAGATTCTTTTGATTTGGAGTGCCAAAGTTAATAGCAACCTGTTCAACGGCTGTAAGTACAACTAATGCATCAGCATTTAGTAATTCAGCTATTTTAGAAGAAGCAAAATCTTTGTCTATTACTGCTGGAACGCCTTCAAGGTTTCCATTTCCATTATCAATTACAGGTATACCGCCACCGCCAACAGTTATAACAACGTGTCCAGCTTCAACTAATGTTTTAATAATAGGTTCTTCAACTATAGACATTGGAAGTGGTGAAGCCACTACGCGTCTCCAGCCTCTATTTGAATCCTCTTTCATTATATATCCTTTTTCAATCATTAGTTTCTTAGCCTGTTCCTCTGTAAAGAAAGAACCTACTGGCTTAGTTGGATTCTTAAATCCTGGATCATTCTGATCAACAATTACTTGAGTAACTACTGTTGCAACATCCTTATTTATTCCTCTTTTTCTCATCTCTGCTCTAATGCTTTGTTGCAGATGATATCCTATATAACCTTGGCTCATAGCACCACATTCAGGAAAAGGCATTATTGGGCTATTTTCATTTATAGAAGCTGCTGCTTCATAAGTAGCTATAAGTTGACCTACTTGAGGTCCGTTGCCATGAGCAACAATAACTTCGTGACCCTCTTCAATTAAATCTACAATGGCCTCTGAAGTTTGTCTTGCTGTTACTAACTGTGCTTCTGCTGTAGTATCCTTTGGATTTGCTTGAAGGGCATTTCCACCAAGTGCTATTACTATTCTTGACATATACATTTCTCCTTTTATATTATATATAAAATATAATTTATTTGATGGTTTAAATCATTTTATTAAAACAATATTTAAAGTTGAATTTTGCCAGTTGAAAGAAGCATAATCATTAAGATTGCCACCACAATAATGACGGTCATTCCTATTTTTTCGTTTGTCTTAATTGGTTCATTCTTTTCTTTTCTAGCCTTTAGATATACAAATATACCAATTGCATATAGTATTATTGCTGCTCCTAGATAATTTATGCCTACTGCATAAATTACATATAGTGAATAGATACAGGCTAATATAGAAACTATCTTATCTTTAACTCCTAGGCTATCTGTAAATGTAACCTTAACTGCATATAATGATGAAAGTAAATATGGAATTAAAATGCAAGTTGTAGAAATTAAAAATACATTACCGTACGCAGATTGAAGTGCTGGTAAAAGTAGCGAAAGTAAAAATATTTGCGTTAATCCATCAGTTAGTAATAATGAATTTACTGCAGCACCATTGTCATTTTGTTTAATAAACCATTTTGGCATTGTGCCACCCTTTGCCGCAACATAAGGGATTTCTGCTGCAAGCATAACCCAACTAATTAGGCAGCCTACAAGTGAAACAATTAAACCAATTTTAACAATTACAGCTCCAACACTGCCAAGTACAGTAAGTGATAGCATATCTGCTAGAGGGGTTTGTGAGCCAGCAAGAGTACTAGCTGAAATTACTCCCATAGCGGTTGTTGAAACAAGTATATAAAGTACTAAAGTTATAATTAAACTTATTATTGTAGCTGTTCCAACAATCTTTTGAGATTTTGCCTTCTCAGAAAGTACTGTTGCAGCTTCAATACCAATAAAGCACCACAAAATTGTACCCATAGCGCCTTTAACTTGCGAGAACACTGTAGTAGAAGCCCCCGTAGAAGCTAATATTGTTTTCCAATTATCAACATTAAAAGTTCCGGATTTAAAGATTATAAGACCAAATACAATTACCATTAATAATGGTATGAGTTTTGCAACTGTGGCAACTGCGTTTATTATTCCAGCGCTCTTAACTCCGCGCATTTGTATATAATGAATTATCCATAATAGTGCAGATGCTAATAAAAATGATACTATAGGTTTCACGTCACCTACTAAACTATTAAAAGTTTTAAATATAAGAATAAAAAATGCAACATTTCCAAGCCAAGCGCTTAACCAATATCCCCAGGCTGAATTGAATCCAACAAATTCGCCAAAGCCTTCTTTTGCATAAGTAAATATTCCACCTGTAAGCTCAGGTCTTTTGTTTGCAAGTAGTTGAAATACTAGTGCTAAAAATGCCACACCAAGTCCGCCAATTACCCATGCAATAATTACTGCTTGAGGGTTTGCTTTGCCGATAAGATCAGTTGGACTATTAAAGATGCCTCCACCAATCATGGAACCAACTCCAAGAGCAATTAATAGAGACAAGCCTAACTTCTTATCTTTATTTTTTTCCATTTTATAATCTCCTTTTGATTAATGTATTAGCCATATTTTAAATTGGTGAGGGCAATAATATTGCCCTCACCAATTAATTTTATAATTATTTTAGGCTAGTTTCCAAGTGTAGCAACCATAATTGCTTTGA
>DAVZGU010000096.1:0-6690 GCA_052274215.1 Clostridium sp.
CTTAGGCATTAGTGCTCCTACTGGACATACAGATACACAATTTCCACAAGATACACAAGTAGAATTTTTTAACCCTCTATCAAAAGGTGCACCTACATGCGATGCAAATCCTCTCTCATATTGCCCAATTGCACCAGTACACTGTAGTTCATTACATACTCTTACGCATTTACCACATAAAATACATTTGTTTTGATCATTATAGTAAAATTCATTAGTATCATCAATTATATATTTTTTCTTCTCGCCGTGAAAAGGGCCTTCGGTTACCCCATATTCATAACAATAATCCTGCAATTTACAGCTTCCTGATTTTTCACAAGTTAAACAATCAAGAGGGTGATTTTCTATCATTAATTCCAAAATTTCTTTTCTTGTTTTAATAACTTCCTCTCCATTTGTATGAACAATCATCCCCTCAGACACTGGCATCGTACATGCTGTCATAAGATTTCTTGCCCCTTCAACCTCAACAATGCATATCCTACAAGCACCATGGCCTACTAATCTTTTGTCATGGCAAAATGTTGGTATATCTATATTTAACTTTTCTGCAGCTTGCAAAATCGTTAAAGAACTATTAACTTTAATACTCGTGCCATCAATAACTACGTTTACATCTTTCAATTTTAAACCCCCTTATTATTTTCTAATAATTGCATTAAACGGACATGATTCCATGCAAGTTCCACACTTAATACATTTATCCTGCTTAATCTTATATGCTTCTTTTCCTCGTACCCCCTCTATACAACTCACTGGACAATTTTTCGCACAAATGCCACATTTTTTGCATATATCAGAATTTACGCAAAAGGATATCAAATTCTTGCAAACACCAGCACTACATTTTTTGTTTACTACATGATCAATGTATTCATCTCTAAAATATTTTAATGTAGACAATACTGGGTTGGGTGCTGTTTGTCCGAGTCCACACAGAGATGCCGCTTTAATTGTTTTTGCAATACTCTCAAGTTTATCAATATCTTCTAGTTTTCCATCGCCCGTTGTAATTTTTACCAATATCTCCAACATCCTTTTTGTGCCTTCACGACAAGGCGTACATTTCCCACATGATTCATCCACCGTAAAGTCTAGGAAGAATCTTGCTATATCCACCATACAATTATCTTCATCCATAACAATCATCCCACCTGAACCAATCATGGATCCTAGTGCAATAAGATTATCATAATCAATAGGCGTATCTAAATCCGCTGTAGTAATGCATCCACCTGATGGCCCCCCAGTTTGAACTGCTTTAAATACCTTTCCATTTGGGATACCTCCCCCAACTTCATAAATTATTTCACGTAGTGTTGTTCCCATAGGAATCTCAACAAGTCCTGTATTATTTATTTTTCCACCTAATGCAAACACCTTTGTTCCCTTTGACCTTTCTGTACCCATATCTGAAAACCACTCATCACCCTTTAATATGATTTGAGGTATATTTGCATAAGTCTCTACGTTGTTTAACAATGTAGGCTTTTCCCATAATCCTTTAATAGCTGGGAATGGTGGTCTTGGTCTTGGCATTCCTCGCCTGCCTTCTATTGAATTCAGTAGTGCTGTTTCTTCACCACAAACGAAAGCACCAGCACCTAATCTGATTTCTAGATCAAAATTAAATTCTGTCCCAAAAATATTTTTTCCTAATAGTCCTATCTCTCTTGCTTGATTTATAGCAATTTCTAATCTATGAACAGCAATAGGATACTCTGCCCTTACATATACATATCCTTGATCCGCTCCTACTGCATATCCTGCAATAGCCATAGCTTCAACGACTGCATGGGGATCGCCTTCTAATACCGATCGGTCCATAAAAGCACCCGGATCTCCTTCATCGGCATTACAGACAACAAATTTTTGACCTTTTTGCGCTTTGTGTGTGAATTCCCACTTAAGTCCCGTAGGGAATCCTCCACCACCGCGGCCCCGAAGTCCTGACTTTTTAACCACTTCAATTACTTCTTCCTGTGACATCTGCGTTAATACTTTCCCAAGTGCCTTATACCCATCAAAGGCAATATAGTCATTAATATTTTCTGGGTCAATAACACCACCATTTTTAAGAGCAACCCTCTTTTGTTTTTTAAAAAAGTTAACCTCTTTAATGGAACGAAGCTTATCTTCTACCATAGCTTCCTTAAATAAAAGGTCCTTAACGACCCTTCCATTTAATAAATGTTCCTCTGTAATCCTTGGAATATCCTCTACTTTCACGTGGCTATAGAATGCCCCCTCAGGATTTACAATTATAATAGGTCCCGCTTCGCATAATCCAAAACATCCAGTTTTTACTACCTCAACTTCTTTTTCTAAGTTATGCTTTTTCAGCTGCTCATTAAGTGTTTCAATTAAAGTCATTGAACCTGAAGACGTACACCCCGTACCACCACAGACTAATACATGTGATCTATGTAATTTTCTCATCTTCAATGATTCTTCCCAAATTTTTCCCAATTCTTCTAAAGATTTCATGAATTCACCCCTCCAATTTTGTTAACATTTTTTGAATCCCTAATAATTCTATATTTTTGCTTATTAAATTCTCCATACCCTTTTAACGACATTTCAGAAGGAAAGTCCCCACTTCTATAAGTGGGAGTTACATACCCTAACAAATAGAAAACTTCAGTGGGTATATAAATCTCCTTCTGAAGTCGTTAATATTGCAGCACCGCAGGTGATGATTTAACCATTAGATTATTTATATGTGTTTATCCTAAATTATTCATATTTTTTAAGTATTCCAGGAATGTCAGCCTCTACTAGTTTCCCATATACATCGCCATTCACTGTTAAAACTGGCCCCAAACCACAAGCTCCAATACATCTTGTTGTCTCTAACGTATATTTACCATCTGCTGTAGTCGCTCCAACCTCGATATTCAATTCTCGCCTAATCTTATCAATAATAGGTTTGGAACCCTTTACATAGCATGCAGTACCTAGGCATACTCTAATTGTATATTTTCCCCTTGGTTCAAGCGTAAATTGAGAGTAAAAAGTAACTACCCCATAAATTTCTGCAACTGGCACATTTAATGCTTCTGAGATCCTGTTTTGCACTTCTATTGACAAATATCCGAATATTTCCTGTGCACCATGTAGTACCGGTATTAAAGCGCCTTTAGTGCCTTTGTTCTTCCGGATATCCTCTTCTAGTCTTATAATTTTTTCCTGAAATGAATCCTCTTTTGCCATAGTACCCTCCCCTTATTCCTTAAATAATTTTTAGGTTATGCTCTTTAAATGAAAATTTCTAGCCTTAATCAGATTATTATAATTATATCATGCACTCTCCTATATTTGTATATTAGTATATTTTTTACCAATCTTTTTTTTGTATATCTCTTTGAAATTATATATATTTACAAGTTCTATTTGTATTTTTATTCGTCACTAATATCAATAATTTCTTGTTAACCCTTATACTTCATATAGAATTCCATTGCAATATACAAATTCAATACAATATTTGTAGTTCATTATTTTCAAAACTTATTTTAACTTTTTTTATTTTTCACTTAATTCCGTTAATTGATTATCAGTCTTTCATGGCCCAGCTTGATAAAACACATCCAAGAATTTACCAAATCCATCATTATTAAAATGAATTATATTTAAACGACAAAAAAACTACCGAAATATATGTATATTTCAGTAGTTACCTTCGTTAGTTTTCACTAAATTTTTTGTTACTATTCTTCTCTGTGTTCTAAAATATCTCCTGGCTGACACTGAAGCTCGCTACATATAGCCTCAAGGGTAGAGAATCTTATTGCTTTTGCTTTATTGGTTTTTAATATAGACAAATTCGAATTTGTAATTCCCACTCTATTTGCCAGTTCAGATAAAGAAATTTTTCTTTTGGCCATCATTACATCTAAATTCACTATTATTGCCATGTATTTCACCTCAATTTGTTTATATAACGCAAATATCTATACCGTAAAATCATTTTCTTCTTTAACTTCAATCGCCTGTTTAAAGACCTTAGAAAGAACCAATGTAAAACAACCTGCAAAGAAGAAAATTATAAACTCAATGTCTGTGTGAATCCCTTTAGCATCAATTTCTATTAACTTCAAATTTAAATATTGATTATTAATAAAAATATTAAGCACATAACAAGCACAAATTATAAAACACGAAGCAGCAACAATTTTTAAACTTTCAACATTTTTCCATACAAAAGGGTTTGCTTTAACTAATGAATTCATAATGCATCTAAGATAATACATTATACAAAGTAATGCAAAACCACCTAGGACGAATAGAATGCAGGTGATAACATTTTTAAAGTTAAGTAAGTTTACTTGCTCAGTAACCACTGCTTTTCTAAGTATCAATAAATACACAATAAACCCTATAATAATTAAACCATCTAGCATTAACTTTAGTAGGGATGATAAAGAAGTTTTTCCATAATATTTCATAAAAATTTCCTCCATAACTTGTAATTTTATTTTTTTAAATTAAATGCTACTTTATATTAACAAGTAAGTATAAATCAATGTGATTAATATCAATATTTTATGTTGTTTTCTTTTTTTCCCCAGATTCTTAACTGATATAAAATTGTAATTTAACTTATATGAACTTTAAAACAATACTATCACATTAGGTTTTTTTTTACAATGCAAATTCACTGTTTATCAATGAATTTATATTGCAAAACATTAGAACCCTGCTTTTGTTGCATTTTCAATTATAACCGTTTGTGCATAAGCTATCCTTAATGTTTTCCTGTTTTGATGGTAATATTTACGTTGAAATACAAGGGTGTGATATAATAAAAAAGTTAGTGTGTATATTGGTGATCCCAATGTAATGATAAGGACAATGTAGCCATCTGTAGCAGATAAAAAAATGGAGAATCCTTGTATGTGGAGCATAAAAAAATATATATTCCTAACAATAATAGTAATAGAATTATAAGGAAAGAGATGATTAAATGATAAATACAAATTTCAACGATTGTAAGTTAAGCAGTGAATTATTAAAAGCAATTAACATGTTAAATTTCAAGGATTTCACAGAAGTCCAAAAGCAGGTTATACCAGCGGTACTCGCGCAAAAGGATGTAGTAGTAAAGTCCCAAACCGGAAGTGGGAAGACTGCCGCATATGCCATTCCTATTTGCCAATTAGTAGATTGGGAAGAAAATAAACCTCAAGCATTAGTTCTTACCCCAACAAGAGAACTTGCTATTCAAGTCAAAGAAGATATTTTTAATATAGGTAGATTTAAAAGACTTAAAGTATCTGCAATTTATGGAAAGTCTCCTTTCTACGATCAAAAAAAGGAACTTAAACAAAAAACGCATGTAGTAGTTGGCACACCTGGTCGTATTATAGATCATTTAGAAAAAGGTACATTTGATACATCAAATATAAAGTATCTTGTAATAGATGAGGCTGATGAAATGCTTAATATGGGATTTGTAGATCAGATAGAAACCATAATAAGTGGCTTATCAAAAGAACGCGTTACTATGTTATTGTCAGCCACAATGCCGAGAGACATAGAGACTTTATGTAACAACTACATGAAAGATCCTATATACATAGAAATAGAGGATCAAAATAAATTAAAAAGTAATATATGTCAAGAAAGATATAACGTAGATGAACTAGATAAAATAGACCTTTTAAGAGATATAACCATAGTAGAAAACCCTGATAGCTGTATAATATTCTGCAATACAAAACTAAAGGTCGATGCAGTTTATAATAAACTGGCAAATCTCGAGTATACTTGTAAAAAAATACATGGCGGAATGGAACAAAGTGATAGATTAAGAGTAATGAATGATTTTAAAAAAGGTTATTTTAGATATCTAGTGGCTACAGATGTTGCAGCTAGAGGCATAGACATAGATAGCATTAGCCTTGTAGTTAATTATGATATACCGGACGAAAAAGAAAGCTATGTTCATAGGATAGGAAGAACTGGACGCATAGGAAAGATAGGCCATGCAATTACCTTCGTAACCCGAAACGAAAGCAGATTTTTAAATGATATACATCAATATATTGGCAAAGAAATTGTTTTGAATGAAAGACCTTCAACCGAAACCGTAAGTAATGCCAAAGAAGAATTTGAGCGAAAAATGAATACAAGACCTGAAGTTAAAGAAGCAAAAGGCGCCGAACTAAGCAAAGAAATTATGAAATTACATATTAATGCAGGTAAGAAAACAAAGATGAGAGCAATGGATATTGTAGGTACACTTTGCAGTATTAACGGCATGACAAAAGATGATATAGGAATCATCAATATAATCGATATATCTACTTTTGTAGAAATATTAAATAATAAAGGTGAGTTGGTGTTTAATGAATTACAAAAAACACCTATCAAAGGTAGACTTCGCAGCGTAAGTAAAGTGATATATGAATAGAAATTTAGCTATCAGTTAAGATGTTAGTAGCAGGGGTAAGACTTCCTTACCCATGCTACTAACTTTTTTCGTCTCAATCTCTATTAACTTAAAACCCAAATATTGATTATTACTAAAAAAATTGTCCACTGCATTACCCATTTCTTTAATAGGTTCCTGTTTATCACTAAAAAAATGAATCCACCTTTTATTTATTTTTTTTGTTGTTCTTCTTTTGCTCTTCTTTTTCTCTTCTTTCTTTTTCAACTTTTGGGAAGAAAATAAAATTAATA
>DAVZGU010000097.1:0-6655 GCA_052274215.1 Clostridium sp.
CATAGGAAACAGTAGTTAAATCGTTATCTGAGGTGTTGCATTGTGAATTTAATATATGAATCAAAGGAATATTTTGGTGAAAGTGGCAGGGAAATTGCTTATATATTTGTATATAAAGAAAAAATTACTTTTGGGGGGAATTGCAATGGATAGAGAACATTTACGTAATAGTGGATTTGCAACTAAAGCTATACATGGAGGAAATAAGAAGGATCAATATGGTGCATTGGCTACTCCAATACATCAAACAGCTACTTTTGTCTTTGATTCAGCTGAGCAAGGTGGAAATAGATTTGCAGGAACGGAAGATGGCTATATTTATACAAGACTTGGGAACCCTACTAATACCGTTTTAGAAGAAAAATTGGCAATGCTTGAAGGTGGAGAAGCGTGTATGTCTATGGGATCAGGCATAGGAGCTATATCTTCAACTATGTGGACAGCATTAAAGGCTGGAGATCATATAGTTGCAGCACAAACTCTTTATGGCTGTACTCATGCATTTTTGGCTCATGGTATTTCTAGATATGGTGTTGAAGTTACTTTTGTTGATGTTTCAAATCCAGAAAATGTTAGAAATGCTATGCAAGAAAATACAAGGGTTATCTTCTTAGAAACACCTGCAAATCCAACATTACTTATAACAGATATTGAGGAAATATCAAAGATTGCCCACGCGCAAGAAAATTGTATGGTTATAGTGGATAATACATTTAGCACTCCATACATACAAAGACCATTAGAACTAGGTGCAGACGTTGTAGTACACTCTGGAACTAAATTTATAAATGGGCATGGTGACGTAATTTCTGGATTTGCTGTTGGATCTAAAGAATTTATTGATGGAGTTAGATTGTTTGGCGTTAAGGATATGACTGGAGCTAGTTTAAGTCCTTTTGATGCATTTTTGATTATAAGAGGAATGAAAACACTAGAAATAAGAATGGAAAGACATTGCAAAAATGCAATGGCTGTAGCTGAATTTTTAGAAGCCCATCCAGCAGTAGAAAACGTATATTACCCAGGACTTAAAAGTTTTCCTCAATATGAATTAGCAAAAAAACAAATGGGTCTTCCAGGCGGGATTATTGCTTTTGTAATAAAGGGTGGAATTGAAGAAGGTAAAAAGGTTATAAATTCCACTGAGCTGTGCAGTATAGCTGTTAGTTTAGGAGATGCTGAAACTTTAATTGAACATCCTGCTTCAATGACTCATTCACCATATTCACCAGAGGAAAGATTAGAAGCTGGTATAAGTGATGGTTTAATAAGACTGGCAGTAGGTCTTGAAAATGTTGAGGATATTATTGCTGATCTAGATCAAGCTCTTAATTTAATTATTAAATAGTAAGTAGTATAATAAATAAATAAAAATAGGAAAGATTATCTCACATGTTACCATGTAGATAATAATTCCTATTTTTTTATTTTTTCTTATCTGTTATTGTTAATCCATTCCATATAACATCAGTATCTTCATTTTTATCTTATATTAATTAAACCATCTAATCATGCTTATATCGGATATTTTGATTGGGTGTTTTTGTTTGTTATTGTGGTTATTAATTTCCTTAAATGTTGATTTTCTTGAAGTTAGGGGGCCATAAAAATTTATTATTCCCCAAGATGCCAAAAATTTATTGTATTTAGATTTAATTGAAATTGTGATCAGTAATGCTCCTTTTTATATATTAATTCTAAATATTATATAATACATGTTAGAAAATTGTGATTTAATAATTAATTAATTTGTGAATTAAAACATAGAAGCCATGAAAAAAGTGTCCTTCCTGTAGTTGATTTTTTGTAATTTATATAAAGATTTGAGTTCATATCTATGCAAGGTTTAAAAATTGTTTTACTCTGGCATGGTTAGAATTAGAAAATAGTAATTCAGGAGTGGAGTTCTCTAGTATTTCTCCGTTTTCCATGAAAATAATTCTATCTGATATTTCTCTTGCAAATTGCATTTCATGTGTAACTACTATGAGTGATATTTTATCAATGGCAAGAGATCTAATGACCTTCAACACTTCGCTGACTAGTTCAGGGTCTAATGCAGAAGTTGGCTCATCAAAAAGAATTAATTCTGGATTCATTGCAAGACATCTAGCAATTGCAATTCTCTGCTTTTGTCCACCAGAAAGAGTACAAGGATAAGAATTTATTTTATCTAGTAAATCCACTTTTAAAAGTAGTTTTTCTGCAATGTCGATAGCATCTTTCTTATCTATATTATTTACTATAATAGGAGCTTCAATTATATTCTCAAGAACGGTTTTATGAGGGAATAGATTGAAGTTTTGAAAAACCATACCTATTTTTTTAGCAGCATTAATTGATTCAATATTAGTAAATTTCTTTTTAGATTCTGCAATAGTTGCACCATTAAATTCAATGAGTCCATTATCCATATGCTCAAGACCACTTATGCACCTAAGCAGAGTGCTTTTTCCAGAGCCAGAAGGACCGATAATTGATATTACTTCGCCTTTTTTTAAACTTAAAGATACATTCTTTAAAACCTGGGTTTTATCATAACTTTTATTTATTTTACATATTTTGAGTAAATCCATAGTAGCACCATCCTTTATTTATCACATTATTCTTTATTCGTAAATTGAATATTTTTTTTCAAGCTTTTTAAAAGCCAACACAATAAGAGAAGTAAAGATTAAATATATTATTGCGGCAATAAAAAAAGGAGTGATTGTAAAATCTCTAGTTACAATTTCTCTAGCAGCTCTTAGTAAATCTTGTAATCCAATTGCAGCTACTAAAGCTGTATCTTTTATTAGAGTAATTGCCTCATTACAAGTTGGTGGAATTATCCGTTTGAAGGCTTGGGGTAGTATTATTTTTGACATAGTTTGTCTATAATTCATGCCTAACACTTTAGCGGCCTCGTATTGGCCTTTATCTATAGATTGAATACCGGATCTGAATATTTCTGTAAAATAAGCTCCGTAATTCAAAGAAAAGGTAAGAGCGGCTGCAGTAAAAGGAGAAAATCTAATACCAATAATAGGTAGCCCGAAATATGTAAAAAACAGTTGGAGAAGTAAGGGTGTCCCGCGAAATAACCAAGTATAGAGGTCCACAATCTTACTAAGTATTTTCAAATTTGAGACTTTGATTAGTGCGCCTATTATTCCAAGAGGCAAACAAAAAATTATTGTTGCAAAATACAATTCAATAGTAAAGAGGCTCCCTTTTAAAATATAAGTTGTAATGTCTATAAAATTAGCCAAATCTAACACTCCTTCAGAAAAAATTCATAATTATTATTTGAGTATATCTTTGCCGAACCATTTCTTTGATATAGTATTGGCAGTTCCATCATTTTTAATTTCACCTAGTTGTTTGTTTATTTCTGCAGTAAGGCTTGTATCAGTTTTTCTTATACCTACGCCATAATCTTCTACTCCTAGATTTTCATTAAGAACTTTATAATCACCAGGTTTTTTACTAGCATAGTATCTCCCAACTACCTCATCCACTATAACAGCATCGATACGACCAGCGTTTAAATCGAGTAGTGCTTCTGTATTGTTTGAATATTTCTTGGCTTCTTTTAGTGAGTTAGTAAGCAGTGAATCTTTAGCAAGTGCAGCTTCACTGCTACTACCCATTTGCAAACCTACAATTTTACCATTTAAATCAGTTTTTTTAGAAATATTTGACTTATTCTTTACAATTATTATTTGCTTATTTTGAAGGTATACTTTAGAAAAAGCAATTTGTTCTTTTCTCTTATCTGTTATTGTTAGCCCATTCCATATAGCATCAATATCTTTATTGTTTAGACTTAATATAATGCCATCCCATTCTGTAGGTTTAAAGGTTACTTTAACACCCATTCGCTTACCTACTTCTTTTGCCATATCAATGTCAAAACCTACAATTTCACCGCTTTTATCTCTAAATCCCATTGGTGGAAAGTTATCATCAAGACCAATTATTAGTTCTTTTTTATCTTGTATATCTTTTAAAGAATTATCAGCTGTGGGGGTGTTTCCGCAGCCGGATAAAATAGCGGTTGAAAGTATTGCCACAATTAGTAAGTTAAATTTAATTTTCATTATTAACACTCCTTTATGAATTCTATAAATACAATAATACTTTATTACGTTAGTTATGTAAAGTGGTAAATTAAAAATTAATTAACTTATATATAAATACAAAAGTATTACAATATAATAATTTTATTAATTTTTTAGAATAGATGGGAAAATCATAGTAGTATAAATCTCTCTTCCAGTGGAAAATATAAATGAAGAAAGGGGAGTGTTTTAAATGAGTATAAAGCAGAAACTTACTAATGGGCAATTATCTTCAGTAGGAATTAAGAGAACTGATAATGACAAAGATATGCATACGAATGATGTAAATATTAAAAATAATGAAGTAAAAAACAAAAAAAATAAATAAATAATCTAAAAGTGTTTATAGCTAATATTCTGATTAATTGTATATTTTTATAGGATTTGCTTGACACTAAAATAACAAAGTGGTATTCTTAAGTTGAAAATTTAATAGATCCTTCAGGGTAGGGTTAAATTCCCAACCGGCGGTACAGCCCGCGAGCCGAAAGGTAGATCTGGTTTAATTCCAGAGCCGACAGTAAAGTCTGGATGAGAGAAGGAGAATAATGATAAATATAGGGGATTTCCATTTGTTAACTATGAAAGATAGTTAATACTGCTTTTATATTTTATTGTGAATATATTTAGTGAACAGCATCGATAGGTGATGATTTAACAGCACCGATAGGTGATGATTTGACTAGATATATAATTAGCTTATTAAGCCCTGAAAACTTTGTTTTCAGGGCTTTTATTATTTTAGCCATATATATGATTTTATTTGATCAAAGTTATGCATACTAAGAAAGAAATATTTATGAAGATTGGCACCATAATTATAGAATTAGGGGTGATAAATTGGATAATTATTATATGAGAAGAGCACTTGAATTATCTAAAAAAGCAGTGGGGTTCGTAAATCCTAATCCATTGGTTGGTGCTGTTATTGTAAAAGATAATAGGATAATCGGTGAGGGGTATCATGAATATTTTGGTGGACCACATGCAGAAGTAAATGCTTTTAAAAATGCCAAAGAAAATGTAGAAGGCGCAACAATGTATGTAACTTTAGAGCCTTGCGCACACTATGGTAAAACGCCACCTTGCGCAGATGCTATAGTGCAAAATAAAATATCTAAAGTGGTAATTGGAATGATAGACCCTAACCCATTAGTTGCAGGGAAGGGAGTAGAAATTCTAAGAAGTAGTGGAATAGAAGTTACTACGGGCATAATGGACACTGAAATAAAGAAAACAAATGAAATATTTGTAAAATACATAACTCATAAAAAACCATTTTGCATCATGAAAACTGCTATGACAATAGACGGAAAAATAGCAACTTCTATTGGTGAGTCAAAGTGGATAAGTAATGAAAAATCTAGAGCGTATGTGCATGAATTAAGGCATATGGTAACTGGAATTATGGTGGGAATTGGAACTGTCCTAAATGATAATCCAGAACTTACTACAAGAAGAGAAGGCGTAATTAGCAAAAACCCTATAAGAATAATTGTAGACAGCACAGCAAAAATACCGATAGATGCAAAGGTATTAAAATGTGATGAAAAAACAAAAACTATTATAGTTACTACAGAACTTGCGAAAGAGACTAAAATTGAAGCTATTAAACAAAAAGACGCACAAGTTATTGTAACTCCAAGTAAAAATAACCGAGTGAATTTAAACTATTTAATGAGAGTGCTAGGTGATATGGGGATAGATAGTATTCTGCTTGAGGGTGGCAGTACTCTAAATTATTCTGCATTAGAAGAAGGCATCGCTGATAAGGTTATTACTTTTATTTCTCCGAAAATATTTGGGGGAACAACAGGTAAGACTCCAGTAGGAGGACAGGGAGTAGAACATGTAAGTGATGCTATCTTGCTTACGGATACTGAAGTAACTAGATTTAACGAAGACATTATGATAGAAGGGTACGTAAAGAAAGTTGAGTAATTGAAAGGTAGGTGAATAGATGTTTACAGGGTTAATTGAGGAAATTGGAGAAATAAAGTCTATAGAAAAAGGTGCGAGATCTGCGAGAATTACCATAAAAGCTGAAAAGGTTATGTGTGGAATAAAGATTGGTGACAGCGTTAGTACCAATGGAGTGTGCCTTACCGTAACAGAATTTAATAAAAATAGCTTCAGTGTAGATGTAATGGCAGAGACTATAAGAAGTAGTAATTTAGGAAAATTGAAATCTGGTTCTCATGTCAATTTGGAAAGGGCATTAATGGCTAGTGATAGGTTAGGAGGCCATATAGTAAGTGGACATATTGACGGAATAGGAACTATTGTAGATTTTTGCATCGAAGAAAATGCCACTTGGGTGTCTGTAGAAACTACAGTGGATATACTAAAGTACATTGTACATAAAGGATCAATAGCAATTGACGGTATTAGTTTAACTGTAGCATATGTTGATGAAAACATTTTCAAAGTATCAATTATACCTCATACAAAAGGTGAAACTACTTTAATAAGTAAAAAGGTAGGTGATGAGGTTAACCTTGAAAGTGATATGATGGCGAAGTATATTGAAAAACTGCTTAAATATGGTGAAC
>DAVZGU010000098.1:0-6574 GCA_052274215.1 Clostridium sp.
AACACAGCCAATTACTGCCCATATAAATTGTTTTTTCAAAAAATATTCTGGATCGTTATATTTAAAAGCCGCAGCATATGAGCTGGAACTATAAACCATTACTACTCCGATTGCCACAAGAAGCATTATGGTTGCAAATAACACAAAATCTATTTGCCCCATTTTAACCTTGTATTTTTTCATACTGTATCCTCCTTACATCACTAATAGGAAAAGGATAGAAATCCAATTAAACAAAAAATCACTGTTACAATGGAGAATACTGCAACAACCTTAGTTTCATGCCATCCACTTAATTCAAAATGGTGATGAATTGGAGACATTTTAAATACCCTCTTACCTGTAGCCTTAAATACTAAAACTTGAATAATAACAGATAGAGTCTCTATAACATATACGCCACCTACAATTGCAACTAAAAATGGTGATTTTAGTATCATACCAACTGCAGCTACTGCGCCACCAAGTGCAAGCGCTCCCATATCTCCCATGAAAATTTGTGCTTTGTAAGAATTGTATTTTAAAAACCCTAATAATGCACCCGCAAGTGCAGCACAGAATATTGCAAGGGTCGTATGAAACATCATATTACTAACCAATGCAAAGAATGTCATAACTACTATTGTAACTGAGGTAGCTAGACCATCTAATCCATCTGTTAAATTAACTGCATTTGTGGTCGCTGCAAAATATAGAATAATACAAGGCACATACCAAACGCCCAAATTTATAATTTTATCAGAAAATGGTATCATTATATCCGTTCCTATTTTAAGTGAAGAGTAATAACCAATTAAACCTGATACTACAAGTAAAAGTAACATCTTTTGTTTAGATGTAAGTCCTTCATTTTGTTTACGTATTATTTTTAACATATCATCAATAAGTCCTATTAATCCAAATGCTATAAAACAATACACTGCAATCTTAGCTTCAACGCTTGTATGTCTAACAAGGATTAACATTGTAATTATTGTAGCAATCATGAATATTATACCACCCATAGTAGGTGTCCCTGCTTTTTTTAGATGACTTTTAGGCCCTTCTGCTCTTATATTTTGACCAAATTTAAGCTTATGTAACATAGGGATTACTAATGGTCCTTGTATAATTGATAGGAAAAATGCAATTAAAACCGAATAAATAATTAAACTCATTTTTCTATCACCTCTTTAGCATTTATATTCGCGTGTGAGTCTATACTCGCAAACGAATGTAAATTCGCATGTGAATCTACATTCATGAACGAATGTAAATTCGTTAGTTCGCTAACTATACTCTCAAATTTCATATATCTTGAAGCTTTAACTAAAACAACATCATTTTGATTGATCATTCCATCCAAAAATGAAACTACTTCATCATAGGTTTGAAAACTTCTATATTTATCTATATCGTTAAATCCTTCTTTATATGCTTCGTTAAACTCACCTAAAGTAATTAATAAATCAATGTTTTTACGTTTTGCATATTCTCCGACTTGTTTATGTGCCTGCGTGGCGCTATTTCCGAGTTCCCTCATAGTACCAAGAATCGCAATTTTACAATTCCCACTTATATTGCAAAGCACATCAATTGCCGCCATCATTGAATCTGGACTAGCATTATAGCAGTCATTAATTATAGTAAACTTTTTACCTTTTGTTATATCTAAACGCATAGACGTAGCTTCTAACTTTTTAAACCCTTGAGCAATTTCATTATAACTCATGTCCATTGCCCTTGCACAAGCTACTGCCAGCATTGAATTTAGTATATTGTGCCGCCCTGGTATATTCACTTCAATAATATCATCTATTAAATTTTTCTTATCCATTATGCGAAAGGTTATTTTCTTTTCCTCTACATTTAAATCGCATGCTTGTAAATCAGCTTCAGAATCAATTCCTGTTCTTATAAGTCTATAATCTGATGTGTTTACATCTTCTAATAAATCATTATCTGAATTTACAATTAAAATACTATCTTTGCTAAAAAAATCCGTTATCTCCATTTTAGCTTTTAAAATATTTTCTCTAGTTTTAAGATTTTCAATGTGAGACATCCCAATGTTAGTAATAATAGCAATACTCGGTTTTGCAGTCTCACATAAGTTGTGAATTTCTCCAAAATCACTCATACCCATTTCAAGAACTGCAACATCATAACTTTTATCTAACTTGAATATCATCATAGGTAGCCCTATCTCATTGTTAAAATTTCCCAAAGTTTTAAAAACTTTGAATTTCTCGCCAAGCACTGCTGCAACCAAATCCTTTGTGGATGTTTTGCCTGTAGATCCGGTAATTCCTACTACTTTTAAATTTAGCTTATTTATATAAAATTTTGCAAGATTAAGTAGTGCTTTTCTGGTATCCGCAACCTTAATTACAGCTGTTTTCTTATTAAGAAGCGATTTTTCAAATTTCATTTCATCAATTATGCAAATTGAAGCTCCTTTTTGGCTAGCCTCAACGATAAAATCATTAGCATTAAAATTTTCACCCTTTAATGCTATAAAAATATCCTTCTCTTTTATAGTTTTTGTATCTATGCAAACATTATTATATAATGCATTTTCGCCTTTAATTACTATTTTACCCTCAGTTGCCTCTAATATCTCGTCAAAACTAATATACTCCATCTAAAATAGCTCCTTTATTATCTCTGAAACAACTTCTCGCTCATCAAAATGTATAGTTTTTTCTTTCAAAACTTGATAGTCTTCATGCCCTTTTCCTGCGATAACAATTATATCACCGCATCTTGCAATTTCAATTGCTCGTTTTATAGCCGCGCGCCTATTCTCTATAATTTCGAAATTATGTTTTTCAATGCCGGATGCTACATCATTAATTATTTGCATAGGATCTTCAGTTCTTGGATTGTCTGAAGTTATTAATGAAAAATCGCTTAGCTGAGTTCCAATTTTGCCCATTATGGCTCTTTTGGTTTTATCTCTATCTCCACCACAACCAAAAACGCTTATAAGTTTGCCCTTTGTAAATTCCCTGACAGTTTTCAATATGTTTTCTAAGGCATCTGGTGTATGTGCATAGTCTAAAATTATTTCAAATCCCAACTTATGGTTATTGTAAGCAAGTTCACAACGCCCAGGCACTTGAATTTTTTGTAGAGCTAGTTTAATTTTATCTATGTCTACTCCCTGATTTAAGCAAACTGCTATAGACCCAAGCGCATTATATATATTGTAATTTCCCGGTATACCCAATTCTATTTCAAAGGAGTTTTCTTTGTACTCTAATGTAAATTCACTTCCCCTTGAATGCATTTTTATATCACTGGCCATAATATCTGCATTCTTATTTAATCCATAGCTTAATTTGCTACTTTTAATTAAACTATAGACCTTTGCGCCATATACATCATCAATGTTAATTACAGCGCTTTTACTTAATTTAAATAACTTTAATTTTGCATTAAAATAATTTTCAAAGGTTTTATGGAAATCTAAATGATCCTGAGTTAAATTTGTAAAAATACTTTCACAAAACTCTATTCCATATACTCTATCTAAGCTTAAAGAGTGCGAAGACACCTCCATAACACAATAATCCACGCCAGACTCCACCATTTCCTTGAAAAGCTCATGTAATTCAAGTGATTCCGGAGTAGTCCTCTCTGTATGAATTTTCTTTTCTCCAATATAATTTGCTATAGTTCCAATAAGTCCAACTTTGTACCCTTGTTGTTCCAAAATAGCTTTAATCATAAAAGCTGAAGTTGTTTTTCCATTAGTACCTGTAACTCCTATCATTTTCATGTTACGACTTGGATTTTCATAGTAATTAGCTGCACTTATGGCCAATGCTTTTCTGCTATCTTCTACTCTAATCACCGCACAGTTTAAATGCTCTTCTATATTTTTCTGACACACAACAGCAACCGCTCCATTGTTAATTGCATTTTGTATATATTTATGACCATCAAGATTATATCCTTCTACGGCAAAAAATACATCTCCTTCTTTAATTTTTCTTGAATCATATTGAATTCCCTTTATATCAATATCAATATTACCCTGGATTAAATTGAAATTAATATTCTCCATAATTTTTTCAAACTTCATATTACCACTCCTTTAAATCATCACATAAAATATGCTTAACAAAAAAACAAATTTCTTTTTATTACTAACTTTTTTTGAAAATAGTATATAAGGCATAGTTAATTTTACAAAAAATATCTATTACCCTTTTACATGGCAAATCCGACAGCTCAGAATTGCTGAGTCCTGTCGGTTTTTATTTTCATATACTATCACCTAATTATACACTATTTTTAATGACATTTCAGAAGTCATTAATATTACAGCATCGAAGATGATGGTTTAACTAGTCAGCCGTAATATCTAGATGTATTTCTATCGTAGTTCCTTTTTTCACTTCTTTACCCTCTATGCTTTGCTCTGCAACTATTCCGTTACCAACAAACCTAGCTTTTAATCCAAGACTACTTAAGAGTTTAGTAGCATTTTCCGGACTATTTCCTTTAATATTTGGAACCATAACCATATTATTATCTTTTTTTAATGCACCAGTGTGTAAAATAATTTCAGTTCCTTCTTTCACTGTATATCCAGGTTTCGGAGTCATATCAGTAATAACTTCTCCCTCTGAACTTAATTTCACCTTTAAATTGTTATCTTTCAGTAATTTTTCTGCCTCCGGCTTCTTAAGACCCCTTACTTCAGGCACAATAATATCCTTTAATAAGCTTTTTGAGGTTTCCTCCTTTGAAGCATCAGATTTAAATGATAAATAATTGAAAATGTCATTAAATACTTGCTTTCCAACTACTGTTGCAATCTGACCACCATAATAATTAGATGGATCTGGTTCATCAATATTAATTACTATAGATATTTGTGGATTATCTGCAGGTGCCATCCCTGCAAAAGATGCAACATATTTTCCTGGTGCATAGCCGCCTCCTGTTTTACTAATCTTCTGGGCAGTTCCTGTCTTTCCTGCAATATGGTACCCTGCAATAAATGCCTTTTTACCACCACCATTTTCTACAACCTGTTCAAGGTAAGATCGAAGCTGCTTTGCAACCCCTTCATCTACTATTCTTCTTTCATTATAATTCGAATATTTTTGTAGAACTTTTTTATTATTTAAATCATCATAATTTACTATCTCTTTCATAACATGAGGGGTTATAAGTTTCCCTCCATTTGCTATGGCATTAAAAGCTGTTAAATACTGTATACTAGATAAAGTATTTCCTTGACCAAAGGATGTTACTGCTACATCGAGAGCCGTCATATTTTTTGGTTTTCTAATTATTCCTGAGGCTTCTCCATTTAAATCAATGCCAGTTTTTTTACCAAATCCAAACAATTCAATGTATTTATTTAATTTTTCCGGTCCAAGTCTTCTACCGAGTTCCATAAATCCAACATTACAAGAGTTTTTTAGTATATCCACAAAATTTTGAGATCCATGCCCTGTGGTTTTCCAACACTTTACTGCTTTACCTAAAACTACAGTGCTACCAGTACAGTTAAATACATCATCCTCTTTAACTAGCTTCTCTTCCATAGCCGCTGTAGCCGTAAATACTTTAAAAATAGACCCAGGCTCGAACGTATCACTTACTGCTCTGTTTCTCCATGCCTTTTGATTTTCGTCATAACTTTTACTAAGATCCCAAGGGTCATTAGGATTATAATCTGGTTTATTAACCATACCCAGTATTTCTCCATTTTTAGGATTCATTGCCACTATAGTAACCCCAGCTGCCTTATTATCAATCATAGCCTGCGAAGCTGCTTTTTCACAAAAATATTGAATCATCTCATCAATAGTAAGCACTACATCTTTACCCTCTATAGGCTTTGTATAATCTGAGATTGTATAAGGCAGTTCTTCACTTTTCCTGTCGGTTTCCGAAATTTTTATTCCAGGTATACCTGCTAGATATTTATTGTAATACAATTCAACACCTGTAAGTCCATTGCCATCAGAATTCGTGTGCCCTAAAACATTTGCTAAAAAATTACCATTTGGATAATATCTTTTTGTATCTCCAGTAATAACAATTCCTCGAAGCTTTTGTTTTTTCGAAAAATCACTAATTTTATCAGCTGTAGCTTTATCTATTCTTCTCTTTAAAATTGCTGCTCCAATAGGTTTCCCCTTTGAATTAGTCTTAGTCAAAATAGGTAAAACTTCACTAGATTCCATTCCAAGTATTTTAGCGATTTCTGGTGCAATATCGTTCATACTTAGCTTGTTTTTCTTAGTAGTTTCACGTAGTGCATTAAGATCTAAATCCACTCTAAATACATTTGCACTTATAGCTAAATCTTCTCCATTTCTGTCTAAAATCCTTCCCCGCTTTGGCGCAATCCGAACGTCACTTGTCCACTGCAAAATTGCTTTTTCTTTGTATTCCTTCCCTTTAGCTATCATTACGTAGCTCAACCTACCAATTAATAGAAAAAGCAAAAGAAAAAGCATGAAAAAGACAACCAACATTCTACGCTTAACTACTACCTTGTCTCTATACTCTCCTTTTGCCAATTTATTTCCTCCTTGCTAATTCTTCAAAGCAAATATTCGTTAAA
>DAVZGU010000099.1:0-6521 GCA_052274215.1 Clostridium sp.
TCCAGGAAGTATCGCAGAAGAAATTGAGTTAGAAGTAGGCGATAGATTAATTAGTATAAATGGCAATGACGTAGTAGACATTATAGACTACAAATTTTTAATTACAGATGAATTTCTTGAAATTGAAATTGAAAAGCCAGATGGTGAAATTTGGGAGATTGAATTTGAAAAGGAATATGATGAAGATTTAGGAATCCAATTTGTTGATGCTATTTTGGATAAACCAATGAGCTGTCATAATAAATGTATATTTTGTTTTATTGACCAATTGCCAGAAGGAATGAGAGAAACTTTGTATTTTAAAGATGATGATTCAAGATTATCGTTTTTTCAAGGTAATTTTGTAACTTTAACTAATATGAAGGAAGAGGACATAGATAGAATTATTCGATACAAGATAAGCCCTATTAATGTATCAGTTCACACTACTGATCCAGAGCTTAGAAAGATAATGTTGAACAATAAATTTGCTGGAGATGTGTATGATAGGTTAAAAAGGCTGGCTGAAGCGGGTATTAAAATCAATTGTCAAGTAGTTTCTTGTCCAGGTATTAACAATGGAGAAGAACTTATAAAAACCGTTGAGGATTTATATAAACTTTATCCTAGCATGGAAAATTTAGCAGTTGTTCCAGTTGGAATAACAAAGTATAGAAAAGGCTTATTTAATTTAACATTGTATGATAAAAATACTGCAGCAAAGGAAATAGAAAGTGTAAAGCAATTACAAGAAAAATATATTAGAGAAGTAGGCTCACCTTTTATAAGATTGTCTGATGAATTCTATGTTGTAGCAGATATTGATGTACCACAAGAAGAGTTTTATGATGGGTATGATCAATTAGAAGATGGCATTGGTATGATTAGACTACTTAGGAGCGTTATTGATAAAGATATAGCAAACCTAAAGCCGAATAATAAGGGAAGCTTTACATTTGTAACAGGGCATTCAGCTTATACAGAAATATTAAAGGTAGCTGAGAAAATTACTGCATGTAATAACAAAATAAAAACTGATGTTAAAAAAATAGATAATATCTTTTTTGGAGAAACTATTACAGTAGCGGGTCTTTTAACAGGAAATGACATAATTAAGCAGCTAATGAATGAAAAGCTAGGAGATTATTTAATAATTCCTAGCAATATGCTAAAAAAAGGATATGAATTAGGAAACTATGAGGAACAAATATTCTTAGATAATATTACGGTAAGTGATATAGAAAAAAGCTTAAATACAAAAATTTTAATATGTGATTATTCAGGAGAAGATTTAATCCATATAATAAACCAAAATAGTCGGGAGGAAGAATAATGGCAAAACCAATCGTAGCAATAGTAGGAAGACCCAATGTAGGGAAATCTACATTATTTAATAAGTTAGCAGGTAAAAGAATTTCAATAGTGGATGATAAACCAGGTGTAACAAGAGACAGAGTATATGCAGATGCAGATTGGCTTAGACACAATTTCACATTAATTGATACAGGTGGTATAGAAATTGAAAGTCAAGATATTATTTTAGCTCAAATGAGAAGACAGGCGCAAATAGCTATAGAAACAGCAGATGTTATAATATTTATTGTTGATGGTAAACAAGGACTTACAGGTGCGGATACTGAAGTAGCACAGATGCTTAGACAAAGTAAAAAAGCAATAGTACTCGTAGTAAATAAAATAGATCATCTTGAACTAGAAGCTAATGCTTTTGAATTCTATAATTTAGGTATAGGTACTCCTATAGCTATTTCTGCAACCCAAGCCCTTGGACTTGGAGATATGCTAGATGAAGTAGTAGCCCATTTTGAAAGTGTTTATTCAAACACAGAAGATGAAGAATATATCCAGGTTGCAGTGGTAGGTAAGCCGAATGTTGGTAAATCATCGCTTATAAATAAAATACTTGGAGAAGAAAGAAACATAGTAACTGATATTGCAGGTACTACAAGAGATGCTATTGATAGTAAAATAGAAACTGAAGAAGGTAAATTTATTCTTATAGATACTGCAGGAATAAGAAGAAAAAGTAAAGTAGAAGAAGGAATTGAAAGGTATAGTGTTATTAGATCATTAGCTGCGGTTGAGAGAGCTGATGTTGTTGTACTTATTCTTGATGCTACGGATGAATTAAGTGATCAAGATGAGAAAATTATAGGTTATGCTCATGAGATGAAAAAAGCAATTTTTGTTATAGTGAATAAATGGGATCTTATTGAAAAAGATACAAAAACTATGCTTGAATATAAAAGTAAATTGCAAGCAGGCTTAAATTTCATGGCATATGCACCTTATTTATTTATATCCGCAAAAACAGGCCAAAGAGTACATAAGGTACTAAAAACAGTAAAAGAATGTTATGAGAATTATTCAAAAAGAATTTCTACAGGAATACTTAATGAAGTTGTAAATAAGGCTGTACTTATGAAAGAACCTCCAACAGTGGCAAATAAAAGATTAAAAATATTCTACGTTACTCAAGTAGACTCTAAACCACCAACATTCGTATTCTTTGTAAATAATGAAAATTTACTACATTTTTCTTATGAAAGATATTTAGAAAATCAATTGAGAAATAGTTTTGAATTTATCGGAACAGGGATAAGACTTATATTTAGGGAAAGGAAGGAATAAAATGTCGAAAGTTGCTTTTTTAGGTGGTGGGAGTTTTGGCACTGCATTATCAATAATGCTTGCCAAAAAAGGTATGAGCGTTAATATCTGGGATAGAAAGCTTAGTGTTATTGATGATATTAACATTAAGAGAGAAAACATTAAATACTTACCAGGCATTATCGTGCCAGCAGGAGTAACAGCATTTACGGACATAGAAAAGGTTATAAGTGATAGTGAGCTAATTGTATTAGCGGTGCCTTCACATGCAATAAGAGGCTTAAGTAAGATGATAGCACCACATCTAAAAGAAAATCAAATTGTGGTTAGCATTGCAAAAGGAATCGAAGAGGGTTCAGCAAAAAGGATTTCAGAAGTTATAGAGGAAGAAATCGTAAATAACCCTATAGTAATACTTTCTGGTCCTAGTCATGCAGAAGAGGTTGCATTAGATATACCTACAACGGTAGTAGTTACATCTAAAAAGATGGAGTATGCAAGTATTGTGCAAGATGCATTTATGTCTAGTAAATTTAGAGTTTACACTAATGAAGATATTGTAGGTGTAGAGATAGGTGGAGCAGTTAAAAACATTATTGCACTAGCTGCAGGTGTATCTGATGGCATAGGCTATGGTGACAATGCTAAGGCTGCGCTTATGACAAGAGGAATGAGTGAAATTATACGAATAGGCACAAAGCTCGGAGGTAGAATTGAAACATTCTATGGTTTAACGGGTATGGGCGATCTTATAGTAACTTGTACTAGTATGCACAGTAGAAATAGAAGAGCTGGTATTTTGATTGGAAAGGGTGTTCCAATGGAAAAGGCATGCGAAGATATAGGAATGGTAGTAGAGGGTATAAAAGCTGTAAGAGCCTTCTATGAGCTTAAAGAAAGAGAACAGATTTCTATGCCTATTACGGATGTGTTATACAAAGTATTATTTGAAGGTAAAGACCCTAAATATGGGGTATACGAATTGATGTCAAGAAACAAAAAAGATGAGTTTTAAGAAAACTATTAGTATGGAAAGACCAGTTTTTTATTAAGAAATTAATAAAAAATTGGTTTTTTTTATATATATTTAATCTATTTTTAATCTATAGTAATAATTCATTGATCTCTAAAATATATTTATAGTGATAATAATAAGTATTGGGAGGTATATCTTGGATAATTTTGATATATATAAAGATATAGCAGAGAGAACACAAGGAGATATTTATGTAGGTGTAGTGGGTCCTGTAAGGACTGGAAAATCAACATTTATAAAAAGATTTATGGAGCTTATGGTAATTCCTAACATAGACAATCCTCATAAAAAAGAAAGAGCAAAAGACGAACTTCCTCAAAGTGGTTCAGGGAAATCGATTCATACTACTGAACCTAAATTCGTACCTAACGAAGCAGTTGAAATTGAGTTTGAAGGGGGAACTAAATTTAAAGTTAGGATGGTAGATTGTGTTGGGTATATTGTTAAAGGAGCGGTAGGATATGCTGAAGGAGAGACGCCTAAAATGGTGACAACACCTTGGTATGACTACGAAATTCCATTTGAGGAAGCAGCGGAGATTGGAACAAAAAAGGTAATAAATGAGCATTCAACTATTGGTCTTTTAATTACTACAGATGGTTCTATCACAGGTATAGAAAGGGGAGAATATTTAGAAGCTGAAGGAAGGGTAGTTGATGAACTTAAATCCATTAATAAACCTTTCATAATGGTATTAAATTCTAAAAATGCAGATGCTCCTGAAACACAAGTTTTAGCAAGAGAATTAGAAGAAAAATATGATGTTCCAGTTCAAGTTATGGATGTTATAAATATGAAAGAGGAGGATATAGCTAATATATTTCAAAGAATTCTTAGAGAATTTCCAGTTAAAGAAATTAACATAGATATGCCAGAATGGATTGAAAACTTAAGTTCTAAGCACTGGGTAAAAATTAACTTTATGAAGTTCTTAAAAGATACGTGTAAAGATATTTTTAAAGTTAGGGATATAAATAAATCGCTACTAACCTTTAAAGAAGTTGATTTTTTAGACTCTGCAATACTTGATGAAATGAATATGGGAGAAGGTACTGCTAGAGTCAATATAATTCCTAAACACGAATTATTTTACAAAATACTTGGTGAAACTTGTGATTGTGAAATAAAAGGAGAAAATGATTTATTAACATTAATGGGAGAATTCTCTAGAGCTAAAGTAGAATATGATAAAATTGCAGAGGCTTTAAAAGATGTTAAAGAAAAAGGCTATGGATTGGTTGCGCCACAGCTTTCAGAAATGACATTAGAAGAACCTGAAATTGTACAACATGGCGGTAGGTATGGAGTTAAATTAAAGGCATCTGCACCTTCTCTTCATTTTATTAAGGCAGATATACAAACAGAAATATCACCTATTATGGGTACAGAAAAGCAAAGTGAAGATTTCTATAAATCCATTTTAGAACAGTTTGAGAATGATAAATCTCAAATTTGGCAGAGCAATATGTTTGGTAAATCTTTAGAAGAATTAGTTAAGGAAGGCCTTCAAAATAAGCTGTTTAAGATGCCTGATGACGTTCAAGTGAAAATCCAAAAGACGCTACAAAGAATTATAAATGAAGGTAATGGCAGCTTAATATGCATTATATTATAATGATGTTTTTCAGAATATAGTAGCTTTGAGTTATAGGGTGTATTCCTTATGGCTCAAAGCTTATTTTCATATGCAAATAATTGGTAACAAAGTGTACAACTTCTATTTAATGATACATACAAAAAAAATATTATAAAATATGTTAAAAGAGGTATAATAGCTATGTGGAAGTTAGCATATATGATTATATTAAAATATACATAGAGGTGATCTAATTGCAATTTAAAAAAATATCATTATTAATAGTATTAACACTGGCGCTTTGTGGTTGTGCAAATGACAGGCAAAATCAGATAGATTTAAGTAATGCAAAGAAAACAAATAGCAGTCTTAAAACGGATAGTAATGGAAATTCAAACTCTAAATCAACTTTAAAAGATAATAGTGAGACTAATATTAGTTCAAAACTATTTTCGCCAATTATATTAGACAGTAGTTCAAGTCTACAGACAAAAACTATTAACTGGTCATGGGCTTACTCGCCAAGAGAAAACTCAACATTATTATCGAAATATCATGGTTATGCTTTTGGCGAAACTTCTAAAAAAGTAATTTATTTAACTTTTGATGAGGGATATGAGAATGGTTATACAGCAAGTATTCTTGATACTTTAAAAGCTAACAATGTTAAAGCTGCTTTCTTTGTAACAAAGCCATATGTAACGGGTTCTTTTAATGGTACAAAAGATATTGATCTTGTAAAAAGAATGATGAATGAAGGGCATATTATAGGAAATCATTCGGTGCATCATAAATCCATGCCTTCTATAACTAATGAAACGGATTTTAATTCAGAGATTACAGAAAATGAAACTACTGTGAATAATATCCCTGGTTTAAAAATGTCGAAATTTTTCAGACCGCCTATGGGTGACTTCAGTGAACTTTCTCTTTATTATACTCAAAAGCTTGGTTATAAATCAGTTTTTTTCTCGCTTGCTTATAAAGATTATGAGCCTGAGAACCAGCCAAACCCTGAAACGGCGAAAAAAAATCTTTTAAAGGAAACGAAGCCTGGAATGATATGTTTGCTTCATGCAGTTTCAGAAACCAATGCAAAAATACTCGACGATCTGATTAAAGAGTGGAAAAGTCAGGGATATGAATTTAAAACATTGAATGATCTTCCTTAGAAAATAGTATAGACTAATATAGACGTTTTGGGCTTAGAACTGTTTGAGAAATTAAATGACGATGGAAGGGAGAAGTAGTATGAAATTTACAGATTATATATTTGAAGAGGTAAAGGAATTTTGGAATTCA
>DAVZGU010000100.1:0-6454 GCA_052274215.1 Clostridium sp.
TTTATAACCCTACACTAATTAAAAGTGCAGTATCTACTTTTTTCATATCACCATCAGTCATATGACCAATTTTTTCTTTTAATCTTTTTTTGTCTAATGTTCTTATTTGTTCTAGCAAAACTACAGAATCTTTATTTAATCCATACTCTTCTGAAGAAATTTCAACATGAGTAGGGAGTTTCGCCTTATTTATCTGGGAAGTAATAGCTGCAATAATAATAGTGGGACTGTACTTGTTACCAATATCATTTTGAAGTATAATTACAGGTCTAATCCCGCCTTGCTCCGAGCCTACAACCGGACTCAAATCAGCATAAAATATATCTCCTCTTTTTACTATTGTTGTCATTTGACAAATCACTCTCCGAAAGCTTAACTTCGTATTCTTTAAAATCTTTAATATCAATTTCAAAACCCATATTAGCCATTTCTAAATTTAACTCAGCCATTTCTAAATATCCTTGTTTCATTTCATCTATATATTTAAGATTTTTCTTTCCCTCGATATATAGTATTATAGCTTCCCGAATAAATTCACTTCTTTTTTTACAATCTTTCGAAAGTATCGAATTAAATTCAATGTAAAGTTTTTTTGAGAGGTTTATTACTGATTTCTTTGAAGTTGACATAGAGAATTTAATACCTCCTAATAAGTAAAGCAACAATATGTATGAATATATTATAATTCAACCTATGTCAATATGTCAAAGAAATTATTCGCATTTTCGTTTTTTTTCGACAAGTAATTTTATGAATAAATAGTTTATTCTACATATAATGCATGAATATTATACATATGTTTTTATTTTTACAACTCTACCTTCACTAACATAAACTCTTGGAACTCTTTTTCCAATCATGCAAATTACTTCGTAATTTATAGTCCCTATTAATTCTGCTATTGTATCTGCTGTAAATTTATTATTTTCATCTTCACCTATTAGTATTACCTCATCACCAATTCTTGCTCCATCAATTTCAGTAACATCAATCATGCACTGGTCCATACAAATCTTACCTATTACTGGAGCGAATTTCCCCCTCAATATAACCTTTCCCTTTTGAAATAAAAGCCTTGAATACCCATCAGCATATCCAATTGGAAGTGTAGCTATAATACTTTCTTTCTCTGTTTTATACTTTCTTCCGTAACTCACATATTCTCCAGCAGGCAGTGTTTTTATGTGTACTATATTTGTTTTTAATGTCATTACAGGCTTTAAATTTATGTTTTCCTTATTTACCTCGCCTGACGGGTAATAGCCATAAGTTATTATTCCTGGCCGCACTGCCTCATAATGAGTTTCTGGCAAATCTATAATAGCAGCACTATTAGCAATATGCCTCATTTTTATGTACACTTTTTTCTCTTTTAATTTTTCATAAAAAGCATCGTATTTTTTTACTTGCTCATAAGTATAAGTCTTATCTTTTTCATCAGCTGTAGAAAAATGACAAAATACGCCTTCTATGATTATGTTGGGTAGCTTGCTGATATTATATACCTCTTCAGCGCTTTCCTCATTTGGTAGATAGCCTATCCTCCCCATACCTGTGTCTACTGCTATGTGAATTCTAGCTACCTTGTTTTTCTTTTGAGCCATCCTTGACAGTTTGCTTGCGAATTTATAAGAGAATACCGTTTGTTCAATATCATATTTCAATAAATTATCAATTAAATTTGGTGGTGTAAACCCCAAAATCATTATTGGGCATTCTATACCTGATCGCCTAAGTTCCACCGCTTCACTTTGCACTGCTACGGCTAACCTATTGGCTCCGTTTTTAAGGAGTACTGGAGCTACGTCTACAGCTCCATGCCCATAGGCATCTGCCTTTACAACCGCTATAATATTCTCACTTCTAGCAACTCGCCTAATTTCTCTCATATTATGGGCTAATTTATCTAAGTCAATCTCTGCCCACACGGGTCTTAAATGTTTAAACATGCCTTCACCTCATTTGTTATTTCAATTTAATTAGTGTTATGGAACTGAAAGCTCTGATTGTTCAATTTTTACATTAGGAAGGAAATTAGTATATGTTATCTCAATTTTTTCTTTACCATTAATATCGTAAATAATCATTTTAGCTGGTAACATACTTTTAGTATTAACATAAAGCGATGCGTTATTAATGTTTTTATTATTACCAGGAATAAATAAATTAATTACTGTGTATTCAATATTGTTAATGGTTTTGATATCATATTCTATTTTCTCATTCGTATATAATAATCCTATGTATTCGCCAATAAAACTTAATTTAAGGACTTCATCAAAATCTTTGCTCTGTACATACTTTGTTCCATTGTTTTTGTCACTAATATAAATTTTATCATCAGTTTTAAAAATAAACACTCTGTTTTTGTTTAACTCTAGCTTGTATCCGCCTCCCCTTAAATAGGATTGTCTTCCCTTATAATTAATTGTCTGTTTATCATTCTTTACATCCATATTCATTTGAGTAGTATAACTTTCCATATTTTTTAAAAATGTTGTAATATCATTACTATCCTTTGGTTTCTTATGGCATGAAGTTAATAATAGGGAGCTTAAAATCAGCAAAAAACTTAAAATCAATAGTGAATTTCTTTTCATTGTTATCCTCCTAGCATTTCTCTAAAGATGCACAAGAATTTTCAATTGTTAGATATCTAACGAAATATTCTACTACTAATATATTACTAATTGTCGCATACTATTACTAAAATAACTAATTACAATGAATAATGCCTGTCTCTATTCAGAAACCTCTTCAATCTTTTTTGTAGCTTCCACTATAGCATAAGCCACAGCACTGTCTTCTCCATGAGATATACTAAGGTGAACATTGTATTCCCCTTCTTTTTTGGCTATTAACCTTGCTTTACCTTTTAAACTCACTACTGGTTTTCCAAGGGTCGTCCTGTCAATTTCAATATCTTTAAAATCAAATCCTCTAAATCCTGTCCCTAAGGCTTTTGCTACTGCTTCTTTAGCAGCAAACCTTCCCGCTACATATTCTGCCCTTAAATTTCTGCTTTTAAGATATTCTAGTTCAATTGTTGTGAAGATTTTTTCTAAAAACTTCTCATTGTTCTCCATAGCCTTTTTTATTCGTCGTATTTCAACAATATCAGTACCGACACCAAGAATCATAACTATCACTCCCACTCATTGATCTATATTTACAAGTTTAATTTTTGTATTTCGTAAAACACGGATGTTAATTTTATCATTAGATATATATATATGATACTCCTACTACTACAATAATATAATAAAAATTTGATTATTTATTGTACTAATTGATCTGTAACTTTTCATTGTAAAGCAAAAAGAGGAGCATTCTCCTCAGGAAGAGGTTCAGTCTCCTCGATATGTTAGACTAATTCACAATATTAGCAAGTCGCTATATTTTTTAACATTTCATCAAAATCACTAGTATATTCATCAATATAATCACCCAATATGTCAATCATGTGAATAGGTGATACCGTATTGTCATATAACAATTTTAAAAGATTCTTAACTTTATGTCTTTGTGGACTTATGTTTTCTACGCAATCTCTTTGTATACCTACCACTGATCCATCAACTATGTCTTGTCTTTCTATTTCAATACCATAAGCTTGTATTTCAGTAAGTTCACCATACATTGAAACGGAAATTTGACTTTTTACTAACCTATAAAAATAATTATGATTTACATCACCATCTGTTACTTTTCTTAATAAATTCTCTATAACTACCATATATGTTTTCCCCCTATACTTATGTTATGAGAATACATTAACATTACTCTTCAAAATAATCTGTCACTTTATGAAATGCATTTCACATATATTATCTCTTTAAAATGACAACTTAAACCTTTTCCACCCATAATGCCACGATTAATAAAGAATAGTAAACCATCCGCATATATATGCACTAGATTATTTTGTCGAAATTGTAATAAATATAACTAAAAGTTTTTAATATAAAATCGAATATTTTTTAACAAATTAGAACTATTCTTTATAGACGCCTTCATATTATGAAAATTATGATTATAATGTAAACATTTGTCATAATAATTAGGTATTCCATTCACTGTTTTCTCTATTCTTTAATCTCATTATGTTATTTGTAAATTTTTACCTTTATTCTTTTCACCACTTTATAGCTCTAATCCCCAACTAAAATAAATAATCTCTTACCTTAGGTAATATACCTTTAGGTAAGAGATCATAACTTATAGCATCTTTAAAAAAGCTGGGAAGGCTATAGATAATCCTGTAATAATAAGTCCACATATAAAAGACCCTACAACAGCACACATGACGGATTTTTTAAAATCCAACTTTAAAAAAGCAGCTATCGCAGTCCCTGTCCAAACTCCTGTAGTAGGAAGAGGTATCGCTATAAAAGTTATAAGCGCTATTTCTTCAAACTTTTCAAATTTAGATTTGTTCTTGCTTATTTTTCTTTGGATTAAATTATATATACCACTAGTTAACTTATATTTACCTAATAATTCAAATATTTTATTAAAGCATATCAATACAAAGGGAACCGGAAGCAAACTTCCAACGAAAGTTAATAGAAATACTGTTATAGGACTCATATTGTACACATTTATTCCAAGTGGTATAGAAACTTTCTGTTCCATAAGAGGAACTGCCGCTAGCAATAATACTTTTAGCCAATTCATATAAACTCTCCTTATTTATAAATTATCTTCATAATTGTTATTCAATTTTTTAAATATCCACTACATGATGTTGTCTGCTCTCACCAATGAAAAACACTGCCAAAGCTCCTGGCCCACTAAATCTTCCCACTACTGGTCCGATATAATTAATAATTACTTCTTTAACCGCAACCTTTGCAAGTATTTCCTCTTTGAGTCTTACAGCTTCATCATAACAATCTGCATGACAGATAGCTATAGTTTGAGTTTCAGGATTTTTAATCTTCTCCTTAACTATTTCTGCAAGCTTAGTTAGAGATTTTTTACGTCCGCGAACCTTAAGTACTGGCATTACACGTCCGAGCTGGTTAATCGTAAGTATCGGCTTTATATGCAGTACTAGCCCTAGGGTAGCCGCTACATTAGATATTCTTCCACCTCTTTTTAAAAAATTTAAATCCTGCACAGTTATGTAAGTATTTAAATTTTGTATGTTTTTTTCTATTTCGCATGCAATCTTTTCCACGCTAAAGCCTTCATTTTTCATTTCCACAGCTTTCATAACCATAAGTCCTTGACCCAGTGACGCTGTTAACACATCAATAATATGTATACAAGCATTAGGGAACTCTTCTAATATAGCAGTTTTACCAATATTAGCACTGTTATAAGTACCACTAAGACCTGAAGACACTCCAATATAAATTACATCCTTACCATTTTCTACAGCTGATTTGAAAATTTTATAGAAGCTTTCAGAATTTGATTGAGATGTATTAGGTAATGCTCCCTCACGAAGGTCATCAAAAAATTGTTTGTGACTTAGGCTTTGTCCTAAATCATCTAAGTACTCTCTACCATTATAACTAAATGGCAACATAGTAAAAGGGATATTATTACCGTAAATATATTCCTTGGGCAAATCACAGCAAGAATCTGTCATAATAACAAAATCTCTCATTTGCATTCCTCCTACGTTTTATATTAAGCTTATTGTGACAACCTTTCAGAAGGAAAATACATCTTTTTCGCATAAAAAAATGTTTTGCCATTTTTCTTTATAATTCTTCAAATTTGTTACACAATCCTTTAAAAACTATAGCATAAAAAGCGTTTACTGTAAAACAAAATTGCACTAAACTGGTAAATTGTTATTGCTTTCTAAATATTCCTATACTATACTTTATAGCAATAACTGTTATTTTCGAATAGTTATTAAAGGAGTGTTATAAATGAATGCATTAGAAGTGACAAAGGATATTTACTGGGTAGGTGCACTAGACCCTAATCTTAGAATTTTTGATATAATTATGTATACACCTTTTGGTACTACTTATAATTCTTATGTAGTAAAAGGTAGTGAAAAAACTGCAGTATTTGAAACAGTAAAAGAGAAATTTTTTGATGAGTATCTCGAAAGATTAAAATCTTTACACATTAATATAGAAGACATTGACTATATAGTAGTAGATCATACAGAACCTGACCATGCAGGATCAGTAGGAAAACTTTTAGAAATTGCTAAAAATGCAAAAGTAGTAGGATCACCTGCTGCAATTGAATTTCTTAAAGAAATCGTAAATAGAGATTTTGAATACATAACTGTAGGAGATGGAGATAGTATAAGTCTTGGAAATAAAACCTTATCTTTTATTTCAGCACCTTTTCTTCACTGGCCAGATTCAATTTATACCTATGTTGTGGAAGACAAATTACTTATCACTTGTGATTCCTTTGGAAGTCATTACGCAAATGATGCGATGTACAATGATTTAAACCAAAATCAAGAAGATTATCG
>DAVZGU010000101.1:0-6437 GCA_052274215.1 Clostridium sp.
AGGCGGATGATACCCATAATCTAGAAGTCTCTTGGCAATATCTAATGTAGTTACTTCACTTGGTCCCTGCTTTAAACCACCTAAAACAAATTCATGCTTGCAAACTCTATCAATTGGTAAATAATAATATTCCTTTAGTTTGCTTTTCATATAATTTGCATTAAGAACTGCCATTTCACTTGCCTTCTTTAGTCCCTCAGCGCCCATTGAAAGTATATAACAATATGCTCTAGCAAGTACTCCAAAGTTCCCATAGAAACTCCTTACCTTTCCAATAGACAATGGTTTATCGTAATTAAGAATAAATTTTCCTTCTACTTTTTCTATTATTGGAACAGGCAAATATTGTATAAGTTCTTTTTTAACTCCTACTGGTCCACTTCCTGGTCCACCACCACCATGTGGAGTAGAAAATGTTTTATGAAGATTCATATGAACAACATCAAATCCCATGTCTCCTGGTCTTGCTATACCCATAATTGCATTTAAATTTGCTCCATCATAATATACAAGTCCACCAGCTTCATGTACTAGATTTGTTATTTCTTTAATATTCTCATCAAATAGACCTAAGGTGTTTGGATTTGTTAGCATTAATCCCGCTATCTCATCGTTTAATACAGATTTCAAACTATCTAAATCTACGCTACCTTTTTCATTAGATTTAACTTCTACAATTTCAAAACCTGCTACACTTGCACTAGCTGGGTTAGTCCCGTGAGCTGAATCTGGAACTATAATCTTTTTCCTTTTAAAATCCCCTTTATTTTCATGAAAAGCTTTTATAATCATAAGTCCAGTAAGCTCTCCATGAGCCCCTGCTGCAGGTTGAAGTGAAACCTGATCCATTCCGGATATCTCAGCTAATTTTTCACTAAGTTCATACATTAATTGTAATGAACCTTGTACCGTTTTCTCACTTTGATAAGGATGGATCTGGGTAAATGAGGTCATAGACGCCATATCTTCGTTAATTTTCGGATTGTATTTCATAGTACACGAACCTAAAGGATAAAAGCCAGTATCTACCCCGTAATTTTTATTAGACAATAGAGTGAAATGTCTTATAACATCTACTTCACTTACTTCCGGGAGGGATATGTCTTTTTTGCTTAGTAAATGCTCAGGTATCATTTCGCTAATATCGATACTCTCTACATCACAACAAGGTAATGTATATCCTCGTCTTCCTTCTTTTGAGATTTCAAATATTAATTTATTATATTGTTTCATTTTATCCCCTCCATTGCAGTTATTAGCTCACAAATTTCTGGTTTTGTTCTTTTTTCTGTTACACAGAATAGTAGAGCATTTTTATGGTCAGGGTAATTTTTCTCTATATCATATCCACCAATTATATTACTTTCTAATAATTTATCATTAATAATACTAGCCTTTTCATGTCCCTGAATCACAAATTCCTTAAAGAAAGGTTTATTAAATACTGGCTTGTATTTTTCCAATTTAATAATTTCATTAAAAGCATAGTGCGCCTTTTTAGTGCTTTGATATGCCACTTCTTTTAATCCCTGTTTTCCCATAGTTGTAAGATAAATTGCAGCAGTTAATGCATTTAAAGATTGATTTGAACATATATTAGAAGTTGCTTTTTCGCGTCTTATATGCTGTTCCCTAGCTTGAAGCGTTAATACAAAGGCTCTTTTACCATCTACATCAATGGTCTGCCCTACAATCCTTCCTGGCATTTTTCTCATAAGTTTTTTAGTCGTTGCCATGAATCCCAAATATGGTCCTCCAAAGTTCATTGCATTTCCAAGTGATTGACCTTCGCCTACCACAATATCTGCTCCTATTTCTCCTGGAGTTTTTAATATTGCAAGAGATATAGGATCTACACTCATTATTAGAATAGCCTTATTATCATGAGTGATTTTTTCAACTGACCCCATATCTTCAATTATTCCAAAGAAATTAGGGTTTTGAACTATAACTCCTGCCACACTGCTATCTACAAGTTCTTTTAATTTTACAACATCAGTAACTCCATCCTTCTCATCTACTTCTATTAGTTCTAATCCCTTAAATTTTGTATAAGTATGAATGACTTTTCTAATTTCTGGATGTACTGTTTTAGATACAATTATGGATTTTCTTTTTGTGTGCTCAGCAGCCATAAAAGCTGCTTCAGCACAACTCGTAGCACCATCATACATAGATGCATTCGCAACGTCTAGTCCCGTCAAATTGCATATTAATGTTTGATATTCAAAAATAGCCTGAAGAGTACCTTGGCTTATCTCTGGTTGATAAGGTGTATATGATGTATAAAATTCTGATCTTGAAACTATATGCTTTATTATAGAAGGTATATAATGATCGTAAACTCCAGCTCCTAAAAAACAAACTAACTCTTCAGCGCTTTTATTTTTATTACAAAGTGATTTTACGTGTTTTTGTACTTCCAGTTCTGACATGGATGAATTTATGTTTAGATCTCTATTTAATTTAAGGTCCTCTGGTATATCTTTAAACAATTCCTGTACAGACCCCGCACCCACACTTTTTAACATTACCTTTTCATCTTCTAAAGTATTAGGTATATAAGGAAACATCTTATTTCTCCTTACTGCAATATTCATTATATTGCTCTTCGTTCATAAGCCCTTTTAATTCTTCCTTATTTGTAATTTCCATAAGAAGCATCCAATTTTCATAGCAGTCTTCATTTACTAATACTGGGCTATCTACTACATCATCATTTATCTCTAAAACCTTTCCACTAAATGGAATATACATATCAGAAGCTGCTTTAACAGACTCAATGACCCCAAAAACATCCCCACTAGTAATTTCTGCATCTACCTCTGGTAGTTCAACAAAAACAATATCTCCTAAGGCATGCTGTGCATAATCAGAAATCCCAACGTATGCCTTATCCCCTTTGATTTTTACCCATTCATGATCATTACTGTAAAATAATCCTTTTAATGTTTTCATTTGAAATCCCCCTAAATTTTATTTGTTATAATTTTTCTTATAGAATTTTTTACTTATTACCTCAGCTTTTAATGCTTTACCCCTAATCGCAATTTCAATTTCTGCACCTAATTCTGAGTATTTAGAATCTATTAAAGCAAGACCTATATTTTTCTTTAATGTAGGCGAGAAATATCCCGTTGTTACCACTCCGATTTTTTCTCCGCATGCAGTAACTTCATAACCATGTCTTGGAATTCCTCTATCCTTCATCTCAAAGCCTACTGATTTCCTCTTAAGACCTTGTTCTTTTTGCTTTAAGAGAGCTTCTCTTCCTATAAATCCAGTTTTCTTAAGCTTTACAAAAAATCCAAGTCCTGCTTCAAGCGGTGTAATATCTTGAGATAATTCGTTTCCATATAAAGGAAGACAAGCTTCGAATCTTAAAGTGTCCCTGCATCCGAGCCCTACGGGTTTAAGTCCTTCTTCCTCACCTATATTAAGTAGTTTATGCCATAATTTTTCTATTTCCTCTGGAGAAGTGTATATTTCAAACCCATCCTCACCTGTATATCCGGTTCTTGAAATAAGACATTTTACACCATCTACAAGAACATCTCGTTTACAATAGAAAAATTTAATTTTATCTAAATCTATATCAGCTATTTTTTGAAGTATTTTTTGTGCCTTTGGTCCTTGAATAGCAACCTCTGCTACTTCCTTTGAAATATTAGTGAGTTCCATATCATAGGAGCTCTTATTGTCAATCATCCATTGAAAATCCTTCTCTATGTTTCCTGCATTTATAACAAGATAAAAATGCTCCTTACCAAATTTATATACTAAAAGGTCATCAACTACTCCTCCGTTTTCATAGCACATAAAAGTATATAGTATTTGATTATCTTCAAGTACTTCTATATCATTTGTAACTAAATTTTGTACAAATTCAAATGCCTCGGCTCCTTTTACTTCCACTTCGCCCATGTGTGATACATCGAAAAGTCCAGCAGCGGACCTTACAGCTTCATGTTCAGAAATTATCCCTTCAAACTGTATTGGCATTTCCCAACCAGCAAAATCAACTATTTTTCCACCATATTCTTTATAAGCACTGTATAACGGCGTTTTCTTTAAATTTTCCAACATATTTACCCCCATTTTTTGTAAAATTTATTCATTAGAATGCAAAAAAAATTATTGTTTTTATATTTTTTCTTCTGTTATGCCTAAATAAATTTCTTTATATTGATTTCTATTCTCTTTCATGTTTCATTATACCGTTTTTTGGGATATAATTCAATTATATCTATATATTGTCTTATAATTTCAAATCAAAGTTAATACAAGGAGGAACTATTATGATTTATATAAATAACACAAATACAAGTCCCCATTTTAACTTAGCAGCGGAAGAATATTTGCTTAAAAACTTTAAAGAGGACTGTTTTATGCTCTGGAGGGATGAGTCTTGTATAATCGTCGGAAAAAACCAAAATACCTTATCAGAAATTAACCTAGACTATATAAAGACAAATAATATTCCTGTGGTAAGAAGATTATCTGGTGGAGGCACTGTTTTTCACGATTTAGGTAATTTGAATTTCACTTTTATCAAAAATAATAGTGAAGAAAATTTTAATAATTTCAGAAAATTTACCCTGCCAATTTTAAATGTTTTAAAATCACTTAATATAAATGCAGAATTTAGTGGAAGAAATGATCTGACCATTGAAGGTAAAAAATTTTCAGGCAATGCACAATATAATTACAAAAACAGAGTCCTTCATCATGGCACCTTGCTTTTTTCATCAAATATTTCGGATTTATCAAAAGCATTACAAGCTAAACCTTTAAAATTTCAAGACAAAAGCATTAAATCCGTATTAAGCAGGGTAACTAATATAAGTTCGCACTTAACACAGCCCCTACCTATCATGGAATTTAAATCATTAATTATGAACTATATTATTACAGAAAATAATTCAGATTATTTGTATGAATTTACTCCCTCTGATCTAAATAATATAAATAAGCTTGCCACCGAAAAATATTCTACTTGGCAATGGAATTTTGGACATTCACCAAAATATAATTTCATAAATGAAAAGAAATTTTCATTTGGGACCGTTGAATGTAATATGGAAGTACAACATGGAACAATAAAAGATATTACGATATATGGTGATTTCTTTAGCAAACTTGATATCTCAGACATAGAAGCTGCCCTTATAGGAGTAAATCATGTGGATTCTGATGTGAAAAAAGCGCTTTCAGCCTTTAATATATCTGATTATTTTTCAAATGCAAATATAGAAGATATTTTAAGTTGTATGTTCTAAAAAAAATTTCTTGACTATATTTGAATTTGCTAATAAAATTATAAATAAATAATAAAATTTATATTTTGGGTTATAATTATTTAAAATATTATTATCTAATGAAACTTTCAGATAAGAGGACATGTAGTAAAAATGCAGTGTTTTTGCCGCCATTTTTACTCCATGTCTTTATATATTTTAGCAACATTTCAGCACCGCAGGAGATGATTTAACCCACTTAAATGAATTTTCTATTATTCTAAGACTAACAAAAGAGAGGATGATTTATTCTGGAAGCATTAAAAGAATTAAATTCTATCAATAATTCACCAAAAACACTAAAGAAAGAAATCGGCTTAGTAGAAGCCATTACCCTAGTTATAGGTATGGTTATAGGTTCAGGAATTTTCTTTAAACCTTCCATTGTCTTTAAAAATGCAGGATCCCCAACCATGGGAATACTTGCTTGGGTAGCTGGTGGCATTGTAACTATGGCTTCTGGTCTTACTATAGCTGAAATAGCAGCAGCTATTCCTAAAACTGGAGGTATATTTATATATCTTAAAGAACTTTATGGAGAAAAATGGGCATTTTTATTTGGTTGGGTACAGACAGTTATTTATGTGCCTGGGGCCGCTGCTGCACTCGCAATAGTTTTAGCAACTCAAGCTACTAATTTTGTACCTATGAGCCCAATCCAGCAAAAATTATTTGCAATATTAATGCTACTAACTATCACCACTGTAAACGTGTTATCAACAAAGCTTGCTAGTAAAATTCAGTTTGTTGCAACTGTTGCAAAACTAATTCCAATTTTTATTATTATTGCTTTAGGACTTATAAAAGGAACAGCTCACAGTTTTTCTTTACCAGTAGGGACTGCAGCCGCTGGCGCTGGTTTTGGAGCAGCTATGCTTGGAACACTTTGGGCTTATGACGGCTGGGTAGGTGTAAGCAATATAGCAGGAGAACTTAAGAATCCTAAAAAAGACATACCAAAGTCTATAATTTTAGGGATAATCGTTATTATAGCAGTGTATGTTTTATTTAATTTAGCAATTATAAACGTAGTTCCTATAACAGCTGTTATAAGTTCTAACAAAATAGCTTCTGATGTTGCAACCATTTTATTTGGAAAATATGGTTCATTGTTTATCACTGCTGGTATATTAATTTCAA
>DAVZGU010000102.1:0-6422 GCA_052274215.1 Clostridium sp.
TGCAATACTATAGAGAATGGTAGAGTAACAGATGAATTTAATAATATATTAAATGATTTGATTAGTAATAATAATATTAGTTTAGTTCACTGTGATGCGGCAGATGTTTTAAATTATGAATTGATGAAGGCCGTAGAAGATATGGATAAAAATATTAAATATTCTTGTTGTAATAATGCCAAGATGTGCTGTGGAGAAGGCGTCTGCGGCTGTTGCACAAGAATAAATAACGACCTTAAATTAAGGAGGCTCTGCAAAATGCAGACAGAACCTAAATATGTATTAGAAGGGAGGAGAATATTTTGAAGGTTATCGTAATTGGTGGTGGATGGTCTGGTTGTAGCGCGGCAATCACAGCAAAAAAAGCAGGAGCTACGGTTGCATTATATGAAAAAACAGATATGCTCTTAGGACTTGGCAACGTAGGTGGTATAATGAGAAATAATGGAAGATATACTGCGGCAGAAGAAATGATAGCGCTTGGGGCAGGAGATTTAATACATTTGACTGATGAAAACACTAGACATAAAAATATTGATTTTCCGGGGCATAAACATGCTTGGCTTTACGATGTAAACAAGATCGAACCAGCAGTTGTAAAATATTTAAAATCTATGGATATAGAATTAAACATGATAACAAGAGTAGTCGATGTTGAAAAAGAAGGCAATAGAATAAAAGGAATATATCTATCAGACGGGGAATATGTTGAGGCAGATGTATTTATAGAAACTACAGGTTCAACAGGGCCAATGGGTAACTGCTTAAAATATGGAAATGGATGTTCAATGTGCGTTTTAAGATGTCCAGCTTTTGGGCCAAGAGTAAGTATAAGCTACAGAGCAGGAATTGAAGACTTTAAAGGAGAAAGACAAGAAGACGTATATGGAGCTTTTAGCGGTTCGTGTAAACTAGCTAAGGATTCTCTAGCGGATGATGTTGTAAAACAACTAGATGAAGAAGGAGTGGTTGTTTTAAAGATTCCAGAAGAAGATATAAATTTAGAAAAACTTAAATTAAAGGTATGTCAGCAGTATGCACTTAAAGAATTTGCAGAAAATGTAATCTTATTAGATACAGGTCATGTAAAGCTTATGACTTCATATTACCCATTAGATAAGTTAAGAAAAATTAAAGGACTTGAAAATGCAAAATATATAGATCCATATGCAGGGGGAAAGGGAAACTCTATAAGGTATCTATCAGTAGCTCCAAGAACAAATAGTATGAAGGTTATAGGGTTGGACAATTTGTTCTGTGCAGGCGAGAAGTCTGGATTATTTGTAGGCCACACAGAAGCAATAATAACAGGGGCTTTAGCCGGACACAATGCCATAAGAAATTATATAGGAATGCCTCTCTTGATGTTGCCAAGGTCACTTGCCGTTGGAGACATAATGGCCTATGCAAATGAAAAAATGAAATCTAAAGAAGGAAGAAGAAACAGATATACTTTTGCGGGAGCAGAGTATTTTAAAAGAATGCAGGAACTTGGACTTTATACTTTAGATGCAGATGAAATTAAGGGGAAAGTAGAGAAATTAAATTTAACTAATATATTTAATGAAAAACTTATATAAAAGAGAGTTAGTAGTATATTTTACAAGGTAATACACACAATATTCTCATGTGGAAAAGATTTATTATATACGGATTTTTAGGGCTTTTAGCAGAGATTTTGTGGAATGGGTTTGGAGCAATGATTAAGGGTGATGTATTACTTAGGGGTACCACCTGCATCTGGATGTTTCCTATATATGGGCTTGCTGTATTTCTTGAACCTGTGCATTATAGGATAAAACATCTTCCGCTTATTGTGAGGGGAGGCATATATATGGTTCTTATATTTGCAGTAGAATTAATTAGCGGACTACTGCTTAGGGCGATTTTAGGTGAGTGCCCATGGAACTATGTAAATAAAAAAAATTCAATATGTGGGATAATTACATTAGGTTATGCACCAGTATGGATGGCCTACGGAATTATGTTCGAAAAAATACATGATGTTATAGTACGCATTCAAAACAGTCTCAGTGCTAATTCTAATTAGGTTTAGACTAGATCTTAAAAATTATAAAAACTTGATGACGCAGGTTTAATGTAACAGTACATTAAACTTACTTCATCAAGTTTTTATTTATTATATACGAAACAGCTTGCTAGGTTTACTAACAAATATTTTTATGCTTTTTTCTTTTTTAGTGCGATTTGGCGCTAATATAATTTGAAATTGCAATTTAAAAATAAATAGATAGCATTTTATAAGTATAGTAAAGTAATAACATAGCTAGAATGCCCACTATAATCCAAAAAACACCTAGTTTATAATCGTTTTTTTTAACCTTTGGAGTGAAAACATCAACAATATTATTAAGTGGTTCATTAATTTCTTCATGTATTATTTTTTTTAAGTCATTGTCCATTTAATACACCTCATTAATTAATTACTTATTTATATATATATATTATCTACATGTAAATTAATATTCCATTTATTAAGAAATTTGATAATTTAGAAAAGGTTACTTGATTTTATTGTTTATATAAATGAAATGTTAAATTTTTCTTGTTAATGCATATGAAAACAAATTCTAAGTAAGGAAGCTAGGTATAATAAATATTATATTGAGGAAAATAATAAAGTGAATGTAAAGAATTTTAAAACAAATAAAGTTATTGAGGTAAAAGTTTCAGACTTTATTTAAAAGTGAAACATAATTAAATTTGAAGGGAGTTTTAACGATGCCTGATCATCAACATGTTGGAGGTAGTAAAAATAGTAATATTGATGTTAAACGTGACGATATCAATAGACCCAAGAAAAGCAAAGGGGATAAGAAAAAACCACCCTTGTATGAAAATTTCAATGGAAAAACCCTTGATTAGATTATAAAACATGTGGCTTAGATTATATGAGATATATGAAGGAGGTTAATGATATGCAAAAGGGCAAAAAAAGTGATGTTAATAGTCAAGAAGTTAATATTGGGACTAAAAGAACAGATGCTAGCGATAAGCAAAAAAGTATGAAGAAAGAAAAAAGAAATTAAAATAAAAATTCAGACTAAAAGCTACAGTTTTTTTAAAGTTTAAAGTCTTAACTATAGAAACAAAAGGAGTGTGATTTAATGATAAATAAAGTAGAGGATTTTATAAATGAAGGTTATAAAATAATGAAGTTCGAACGTGATATTGATAAAGTTACTGGTCAAGAGGTAGGGAAGATTGAAGTTAAGGCGTTAGATGGCTATAGGCAGTATATAACCTTAGATGATAATTGCGCCGATGAAATAGAAAAAAAATTATTCGAATATTTAAAAAGTAAATAGCATGGTTCTCTATGCTACCATATTCATAAACGATTATGTAGTAATAAATGGAGTATAATAAAAATGATGTTAATGGGATATGCTTATAATTATAAGCATATCCTGTTTTTTTTGTGAGCCCATCATGTGAGTATGCAAATACACGAAAAACTCATTTGCTAATATTTGTGTGATAAGCAATTTAAGGTTATAATTATTTTACAGTTTAAAAATAAACAAATAAATATCTGTTTTTAAGACTAAGAGTAGGAGGAATTTTAATTGAAAAAAGTTGTGGTTATTTTTAATGGAGGAACAATCTCTATGACGGTTGACCCAAGAATAAAGGCTGCGGTTCCAACGCTAAGTGGAGAAGAAATAATGTCTATGGTTACGGGAATTGAAAATTATGCAGAAATAGAATCACATACTTTTTCAAATTTGCCGGGACCTCATGTGACACCTGAACTAATGATGGATTTATCTAAATATATACAAAGTTTCTTATGTAGAGATGATATATGTGGGGTTGTAGTTACTCATGGTACAGATTCACTTGAGGAAACAGCATATCTATTACACCTAACTATTGATAATCCAAAGCCTGTAATTGTTACAGGTTCAATGAGGAATAGTTCGGAGCTTGGATATGATGGCCCAGCAAATTTGTCAGCTTCCATCTGTACTGCTATTTCGGAAGATGCACGTAATAGGGGAGTATTAGTATGTTTAAATGACGAACTTAATTGTGCTGGAGAGGTTACTAAATCACATTCAATGCACTTAAATACTTTTCAGAGCCCAGAGTTTGGACCAATAGGGATTATAGATAATAATGAGGCAATATTCTATAGAGAAAGTTTAAAAAAGGAACATATTATAACAGAAAAAATAGAAACTAGAGTAGATTTAATAAAAGCTTGTGCTGGGATGGATTCGAAATTAATTGATTTTTGTGTGCAGCAAGGGGCAAGAGGAATTGTTATTGAGGCTATGGGACGCGGAAATATTCCACCTAAAATGGCGGATGGAGTAAAATCAGCTATAGAAAATGGAGTGACAGTAGTTATGGTATCTAGGTGTTTCAAAGGAAGAGTATTAGATTCTTATGGATATCCAGGTGGTGGAAAGGGACTTAGAAATGATGGCGTGATTTTTGGAGATAGCCTGCCAGGCCAAAAAGCTAGAATTAAACTTATGCTTGCACTCGCAAGTACAACAAGTATAGAAGAAATCAAATGTATATTTGAAAGTGGTCGGTACAAAAGCCGAATTTAAAAATGAAATTAAACTTAAATATTCGTGATGGTATTGACGTACGCATCCATTTTTGATATTATGTTTGTATAAAAGTAAAATAACCACTATGGTTTACTAATAACCATAGTGGTTTTATTTTGTAATGCAAACATATTAATCTGGTTATTTGTAATAATATTATCAGAAGCTGCGGTAAGTTATTCTATAAACGTATGATAAATTGTTAATCATTATTCAAGCTATAATAAAATGCATAATAGGAGAGTGGATATGAAATCAACAAAAAACAAGGTCGAAAAGTCTATATTTGAAAAACTTTTTAAATTAAGGGAAAACAATACAACAGTTAAAACAGAAATACTTGCGGGGATAACTACATTTATAACGATGGCATATATTATATTTGTAAATCCTAACATTCTTAAATTTGCTGGAATGAATTTACCAGGAATAAAAGGAGATGGCGCAGCGGCCTTTAATGCTCTAAATGATCCAGTAGTAGCATCGGTGTTTGCAGCTACATGTCTTGCAGCAGCAGTGGGTACTTTTGTAATGGCATTTTATGCTAATCTGCCTTTTGCACAGGCACCAGGAATGGGATTAAATGCATTTTTTACTTACAGCGTATGTTTAACACTCGGATATACATGGCAACAAGCGCTAGCAGCGGTTCTTCTTTCTGGAATTTTATTTATAATAATAACACTTACTACATTACGAGAAAAAATAGTGGATGCTTTGCCACAAAATTTAAAACTTGCTATTTCAGGTGGTATTGGTCTGTTTATAGCACTTATTGGTTTTAAAAGTGGGAAGATTATTGTATCAAACCAAGAAACTTTAGTAACATTTGGGAACCTTACAACTCCAAGTGCAATAGTAACTTTAATAGGTATAACTGTTACGGCAATATTTATGGCTAGAAAAGTAAAGGGATCTATCCTGTATGGGATTGTTATAACTGCAATAGTAGGAATTCCTTTTGGAATTACTAAACTATCAGGGATTCATTTAATTAGTGCACCACCATCTCTTGCGCCGACATTTATGAAGTTTGATTTTGCGGGCCTTTTAGGAGCAGGTGCATCTAAGGGAGTATTTGCAGGAATAATAAGCGTAATAATGGTTGTAATAACATTTAGTTTAGTAGATTTGTTTGACACCATAGGAACACTAGTAGGAACGGCAACAAAAGCTAACATGCTTGACGAGAATGGAAGAGTAAAAAATATGAAAAAGGCATTGATGGCAGATGCAGTAGCAACTACGGCAGGAGCATTTATGGGAACGAGTACTGTAGTAACCTATGTTGAATCCACAGCAGGAGTTGCAGAAGGTGGAAGAACAGGCCTTACATCAGCAACAGTAGGCGTATTGTTTTTATGTTCATTATTTTTTAGTGGACTTGTAGGAGTAGTACCAGCTGAAGCCACTGCTCCAGCACTTGTAATAGTTGGAGTGCTTATGATGAGTGCAGTGACTAAAATAGATTTTGAAGATTTTACAGAAGCACTTCCAGCATTCTTTACAATAGCAATAATGCCTTTTAGCTATAGTATAGCAAATGGTATAGCGGCAGGGATTATTTTCTACCCAATAGTAAAAGTTGCAACAGGAAGGCACAAGGAAGTAAGCCCTATAATTTATGTTTTAGCAGTGTTATTTATAATTAGATTTATAGTATTGCCTTAAGGCCTAATATGTTTATTGATACACAACTTAATAATAAATAAAACGGTGTTAAGGTGAAGAGGCTAAATGAGTATATATATAATGGAATTTTTTAAAATTTCTATTATATATGTACTCATATTTTTTTATTATAAAGAAACTACTGTAACATAGTTAATAAAA
>DAVZGU010000103.1:0-6415 GCA_052274215.1 Clostridium sp.
ATATATGCTGCAACTTTTATATTTATGTGCAATAATCACTATATATATTGGGATTACTTTTATAAAAAGCAATCAAGTATTTAATGCTATAACAGCGTTTATGGTAATAGATATAAGTAATACAGAGCGGAAAAGTTTAAATAATACTGAAAGAAAACATTTTTATGACACAATATCTACTATATCTAGATCACTTATATGTGGATTTATTGCGCCTTTATTTTATATTCTAATACTAGGAAATGGCGCAGCTATTGTATTTACTTTACTCTATATTATAACCTTTGACAAGGAACTTAACATACTAGGTATATTGCTGACATGTGCTACGATAATCCCAGCAATAATCGCAGAAATATTTTTATATATAATTTATGTTTTTAGAAACCAAAAAGTAAAGATAGATTTTAAAGGAGATTATGCTAATAATATTTGGAGAAAACCTACTCTAAATGTTGATATTTTAGCTGCTTATATAGAATCTGTTAATTTTTATTTTCATTATAATGGTAATGATATGCACTATCTGAAAAGTTATGGTGGTTATAGTGGCAAGATCGATGATGCATGCATTAAGGATTATTTAAGTATAAGTTATTCTATATGTTTTATAGTTTTTACTGTGTTCTTAGTTCTACAACTTTTATAGGGGGATTTTTAAAATCACAATATATATAAATAAAAACAAAGCATATATTATAAATAATATATGCTTTGTTTTTATTTGTTTATTTTACTTAGGGCAGCTGTAATAGGGGGTATAACTTGTTTTTTTCTTGAAACTATACCAGGAATATATACACCGCTATCAGTTAGAGTAACATCAAAGGCTTTTGAAACAACGTCCTTATGTTCCCCTGTAGCTATTAATACTGAACCGCCATTTAAGATGTCAGTTAGCATTAGTAAAATTAAGTCAAAACCACCTTCTTTGGCTTTTTTATTCATTAAATCTACCATGCTTTCTTTCAGTGGGTCAAAGCCTTCAATATACATTGTACCAACTTGTGATACTCCTATTTTAAAAGTATTAAGAGTAAAGGTCTTAAAGTCTTGGTAAAAAACTTCTTGAGCGGTTTTACCCTCAAGTGATGTACCGGCTTTAAACATTTTTTTTGCAAACTCTTCCACATTTAAATTAGCAATTTGAGCTAATTTATTTAATATAAGTTCATCGACTAGTGTAGAAGTGGGAGATTTTAGTAGTAATGTATCAGAAATTATTGCTGCACATAGAAGACCGGCAGTACTTTTTGAAGGTCTAATTCCATTATCAAAGAATATGGATGCTACGATTGTTGAAGTGCTACCTACGGGTTCATTTCTAAAATATATAGGCATGCCAGTTTGTACATCTGCAATTCTATGGTGATCAATTATTTCTAGTATTTCAGCATCTTCTATACCTAATACAGATTGTGCTTTTTCATTATGATCTACAAGTATGATTTTTTTTCTGTTTTCTGATATTAAATGATATCTAGATATACTTCCAATGACTTTATTATTTTCATCAGTAACAGGATAACTTCTGTATCTAGTCTCAATCATAATAGACTTTATTTCATCAATAAAGTCTTCTGTATTAAAGCTTACAATATTTTTTTTGCTCATAACATAATTGATGGGGATACTTTGAGTTATTAGTCTAGAAGCTGTAAAAGTATCAAAAGGGGTTACTATTATTGTACAGTTATTAGTTTTTGCAAGTTCAATAACTTCATCTGTTGGAGCATGGTTTCCTGCAATTATTAAAAGAGAAGCACTACAATTAATTATTAAAATCTGGGTATCTTCTCGATCTCCACATATGGCAACATCACCGGCCTCAATTACAGATTTTGTGCTTTCTGGATGCATAGCAGCTACAATAATCTTTCCAGTTATTTTAAATGCATCTTTTGTTTTGCACACGCATTTAGCTGATAGAGTATCTAAAATATTATCAAGAGTTGTATTGCTTTTGGCAAGAATATAATTGTCCCAAACATCTAAATAGCTTGCAGCAAGATTCGAAACTGATGCCACACCAGCTAATCGATCATGTTCGTCGATAACAGGTAGAGTTTTAGTACCATTTTTTTTTATAATGGACCAAGCCATTCTAAGAGAAATATCTGGTGAAATTGGAGCTACAACGTCTATATCTAAATCAGAAATTTGCGTTTTAACCGTAGTTATAAGCTCAGGTTGCTCTACATTAAAGTAGTTAAGAATAAATTCTGTTTCGCTATTAACTTCACCGAGTCTTATAGGAATTGCAGGGATTTTCCCCATTTTATTTTTAAACTCTGCATAAGCAATAGCAGAGCAAATAGAATCAGTATCTGGATTTCTATGACCAGTAATATAAATAATGTTTTTCACGTATGGGCCTCCTTGTATTGTTCTCGCGAATATAACAATTATTAGTTGTTATACTCATTGTCATTTTTAATTAGCAATCGCTACTAATATTATTTTATAATCAAACTCCTATATTGTAAAGAAAAAACCAATGTTAATTAAATAATACACTATATTCTGTTCATATGTAAGCAAATAAATACATATATTAGTATGAATAGAAAATATAGTGACTTATGGGAGAGGCAATGCTTAGCAAATGGTATCTATCTTAGACAAGTATAAGGAGGGCAAGAAAGTGATTAACGAACAAGTGCCAAATAATAATACAAAGGATGAAAATAAGCCAAGAGAATCTGTACGTGATAGTAAGACATTATCAATGGGTCTTACCATAGAAGAGGCTGAACGTAGATTAAAAAAATATGGATTTAACAAATTAGAAAATAAAAAAAAGATATCCGCGCTTAAAATATTCTTCTCACAATTCAATGATTTTATTACCTGGATATTAATTGTAGCAACAGTGCTTTCAGGACTTATGGGGGAAAAAGCGGATGCAATAACTATATTTATTATAGTTGTAATGAATGGAATACTAGGGTTTATTCAAGAGTTTCGAACGGAGAGGTCACTTGAGGCACTAAGTAAGCTAGCAGCACCAACGGCTAAAGTGATTAGAAATGGTGGAGTATTGGTAATAAATGCAATATATTTAGTGCCAGGTGACTTAGTGATTTTAGAAAGTGGAGATAGAGTTCCGGCTGATTGCATTTTGACTGAGGAGAATAACGTAATGCTAGATGAATCCTTACTTACTGGAGAATCTGCTGGAGTAAACAAAAGCGCCAGTTCTAAGGATAATAACATTTATATGGGAACAATACTTCTTACAGGAAAAGCTAAAGCTAAAGTTATAACAACAGGTATGAATACAGAAATGGGAAAAATAGCAGATATGCTTCATAGTATTGAAGATGAGAAGTCTCCACTTAAAGAGAGACTAGCACATCTTGGGAAAATATTAGTTATGCTTTGTATAATAATTTGCCTAGTTGTAACTTTTATGGGCATCTCGCGTGGACAAGATAAATATGCAATGTTCTTATTGGGAGTGAGCCTTGCAGTAGCTGCCATACCAGAGGGGTTAACTGCTATAGTTACGGTTGCTTTAGCACTAGGTGTATCTAGAATGCTTAAAAGGAAAGCTTTAGTTAGAAAATTACCAGCAGTTGAAACTTTAGGCTGTACTTCTGTAATATGTACAGATAAAACGGGAACTCTAACTGAAAATAATATGACAGTAAAATCATTATATTTTGATGGACAGATTTACGATGTTGATAAAGGTAAAATTCCATTGAATTTAGTTATGAAAAAAGCATTTACATACTGCAACGATTGTAATTACGATTTTAACGCAAAAAAATTGGAAAAGTGCTTGTTTGGTGATCCTACAGAAACTGCTTTAATTAAAGGTTTTTTTGAAAATTCTAAGGAGTTACAGGAATTTTTGAATAAATCAAGACGGTTATATGAAATACCATTTAACTCAACAAGGAAAATTATGTCCGTAATTGTTAAAGAAAATGATAGAGAAGTTTGCTATGTAAAAGGTGCTCCAGAAAGAGTTATAGAAAATTGCAATTATATATTGGTAGACGGATTGGTGCAGCCGATGCTTCCGAATTACAAGAATCAACTAATAAGAGCTGTAGAGTCAATGTCATATAAGGCATTAAGGTGCATTGCTTGTGCCTATAAGGTGTCTGGTATTATGAGAAATGATAATTTGGAAACTAATTTAATTTTCATCGGCGTAGCAGGTATAATTGATCCTCCAAGGCCAGAAGTAAAGGATGCAGTTATAAAGTGCAAGATTGCAGGTATAAAACCTGTAATGATAACCGGGGACCATAAAAATACAGCTTATGCTATAGGAAAAGAATTAGATATATGTAAATCTCCAGAGGAGGTTATAACTGGAGATGAGTTGGATAAATTAAGTGATAAGGAATTAGATAAGAATATTGATAATTTTAAAATATTCGCAAGGGTAAGTCCAAAACACAAGCTAAGAATTGTAAAAGCTTTTAAACATAAAAATCATATTGTGGCTATGACTGGAGATGGTGTAAATGATGCCCCAGCTATAAAAGAAGCAGATATTGGGATAGCTATGGGAATATCAGGAACAGATGTAACTAAAGAGGCAGCCTCTATGATTCTTTTAGATGATAACTTTGCAACTATTGTTGCAGCAGTTGAAGAGGGGCGTGTAATATATGACAATATAAGGAAATTTATCAGGTACTTATTATCCTGTAATTTAGGGGAAGTGCTTACCATGTTTTTGGCTTCATTATTCTATTTAGAAAATCCTCTACTTCCAATACAAATTTTATTTGTAAATCTAGTTACAGATGGACTTCCAGCTATTGCTTTGGGGGTGGATCCTGCTGATAGTGATATTATGTTTGAAAAACCTAGAGGAAAGAATGAAAGTGTATTTTCAAGAGGGCTTACAGAAAAGATTGTCATTCGCGGGTGCCTCATTGGTGTTTGTACAATAATGGCATTTATCGGTGGTAAATATTATGGTATGAATATTCAGGCATGTAGAACATTGGCTCTTGGAACATTAGTTTTATCTCAACTCATACATGTGTTTGAATGTAGATCAGAAAAACAATCTTTATTTGAAATTAATCCCTTTACAAATTTGTACCTAATTGGGGCTGTAGGTATATCCATAATTATGCTGATTAGCATAGTGTATATTCCATTCTTACAGAAGGTATTTCATACCATACCACTTAATTTAGGGCAATGGTTAATTATTTTATTTTTCTCGGGTATTATTTCCTTTATAAATAGTTTGTATTTGTATTTGATGCATAAGCATTAATTGAAAAAGCTATATGACAAAGTCATATAGCTTTCATTATTTAAAACGTCTGTCAGATCTTATTCTTTGAACTTTTGGAGCAGCCCCCTGAGTTGGAACCAGGTCCTTTTTGGTAGTCATATTTCTAATGTTTGCAATTTGAATCTGCTCGCTATGTTCTTTACCTTTTTTACCCTTCATTCCTTGAATTATAACAGAATGACCTTGAAGCACAGATATAAAGTTAACTTTTTTGAACCAACGGTGCTTTTTGAATATGCACTTAGAAATAGATTTACTTCCTTCGGCCTTTACTAAGATGGTTACAGTTAATTTATAAAATATTCTTAGATAATTTTTTTCTTCTACTTTGACTGATAGAACTCTACCTTGTGCTTGAGTAAGTCTATCGCCATATCTCTTTAAATAAGCCTGTGTATAACTATTAGTAATTTTGTCTTTAAATCCCATCAGTATTACTCCTTCACAACAAAAATTATAAAAAATATAAAAAGTCAATAAGCTTATTATATCTTATGTTGTAATTTAACTCAAGTATTAAAAAAATGGCTATTATTAATATTTATTATTAAAATGCTATGAGGAAAAAAAATGTATACGCATAAATTCAGAAAATATTATTATTTCTTAATGATAATATTTGTTCCTAAATTGGTGATTTGAGAATATTAATATAATAAAGAATTGAAAGGAGGAGGAATATGAATAGAGAATTGACTCCAAAAGATATTATATATGAATTTGATATTGAAGATATGAGTTCAAAAGAAGAATTATATACTATGCCACAATATTCTGATGTAATAGAAAATATTAAAACTGCCATGAGTATAGATAAAGAGGGTTTTAATATTTATTTAATAGACGATTTTTCAAAAGAAACTCTTAAAGAGATTATGAAATATGTAAATAAAAGTTTCGAAAATAAGAGCAAACCAAAAGACATTTGTTATGTACTATATGAAGATGAAAAAGCTCCGAAACCTATTTTCGTAAGTAATGGAGGCGCTAATAAGCTAAAAGAGACATTTGAAGAAATGCAGAATGAATATTTAGAGTGCACATTTCAGTTTTATAATAATTCTGCAAATAAAGAAATTGAAGATATTCAGGAAAATATTCAAAAGAAAAGAAATAAATTAATTGGTAAGCTAATAGATA
>DAVZGU010000104.1:0-3361 GCA_052274215.1 Clostridium sp.
TGCAAAAATCAGAAATATCATCTCCTTGCATTATTGTAGTGGGGGAAGTAGTTAAGTTTAATGATGAATTCAATTGGTACGAGAAGAAACCTTTATTCGGTAAGAACATCTGTATAACTCGTTCAAAAGAGCAATCAAAGGAATTAAGAGAAAAATTAATAGATTTAGGTGCAGAAGTACTTGAGATAAATTCCATTGAATTTAAAAACACTTCATATAATTTAGATGATTATAAAACAAAGCTTGCGGGTTATGATTTTTTAACTTTAACAAGTGTAAATGGAGTGAATATATTTTTCGATTACTTAAAGGATATTGAATTTGATATTAGGAAGCTCAAAGGTAAAATCGCAGCAATAGGGCCAGCCACTGCAAGCGCTCTTAAAAATAGAGGGATTATGCCAGAAATAGTTGCAGATCATTTTGTTGCTGAAAGTTTGTTTGAGAAAATGAAGACATACGTAAAAGCGGAAGATAAAATATTAGTTCCTCGATCTAAAGATGCAAGACCTTATTTAGTAGAAGAATTAAGAAGTATTGGCTGCAGCGTGGATGAAGTTTTCACATATGAAACGGTTTGTGGTAAATTAAGATATGAAAATGAAATAAAAGATGTAGATTTGATAGTATTTACTTCACCGTCGACTGTTAAAAATATGATTACAATGGTAGGTATTGAAATTATAAAATCGAAAACGGCACTGGCTATAGGACCTATAACTGCAAAGGAGCTTTTAGATAATGGTATAGAAGCTATTATATGTGATGAATATAGTGCAGAAGGGGTTATAAGCAAGCTTGTAAAAATATAATGTTAATTTAGGGATGATTTACAGCACCGCAGGTGATGATTTACAGCTTCGCAGGTGATGATTTAATAACAATTTGTGGATAAAATGATAATTTATTTAATTAGGAGTGGATAACTGTGTTCAAAAGAAATAGAAGATTAAGAGAAACAAGTAACATAAGAGATTTAGTAAGAGAAACAATATTAACACCATCAGACTTTATATTTCCTATTTTTGTAGTAGAAGGTGAAAATATTAAAGAAGAAATATCTTCAATGCCAGGAAATTATCATTTTTCATTAGATAGACTTCATGAAATTATTGAAGAAGTTGAAGAAGTGGGCGTACGTGGAGTAATTTTATTCGGATTACCAGACCATAAAGATGAGGTTGGTTGTGGGGCCTTCGATAAAAATGGTATTGTTCAAAGAGCAGTTAAAAAGGTACGGGATATATCAAAAAAATTAGTTATAATAACAGATGTATGTATGTGTCAATATACTAGTCATGGACACTGTGGAATATTAGAAAATGAGAAAGTAGATAATGATAAGAGTTTAAAATATATGGCAGAAATAGCATTATCTCATGCTGTAGCTGGAGCGGACATGATAGCACCATCTGACATGATGGATGGTCACGTAGCTGCAATAAGAGAAATTTTAGACGAAAATGAATTTAAAGATGTATCAATAATGGCTTATAGTGCAAAATACTCGTCAGCGTTTTATGGCCCTTTTAGAGAAGCGGCTAACTCAACGCCACAGTTCGGGGATAGAAAAACATATCAAATGGACCCAGCAAATATCAGGGAAGCTATGAGAGAAATAGAATGCGATATTGAAGAGGGCGCAGATATTGTAATGGTAAAACCAGCATTATCATATTTAGATGTAATAAGATGGGCTCGTGATAGACATGATGTGCCAATAGCGGCTTATAGTGTTAGTGGAGAATTTGCTATGGTAAAATCAGCTGCAAAAATGGGATTAATTGATGAAAAAGCTGTAGCTATGGAAATGCATATGTCTATGAAAAGAGCAGGAGCGGATATGATAATCACTTATTATGCACTTGATTTATGTAGATGGATTAAGGAATAGTTAGAAATTAAATATTTAGAAAAGAGGAAATTACTATGAGAAATTTAGATATATTTAATGAATCAAAGCAATATATGCCTGGCGGAGTGAATAGCCCAGTTAGAGCGTTTAAAGATGTAAGTGTAACTCCTCCAATTATTAAAAAAGGTAAGGGTGCATATATTTATGATGAAGATGGAAATAAATACATAGATTTCGTATGCGCTTGGGGACCTATGATACTTGGACATAGTGATGATGATGTAGTAAAAGCTATACAAAATACATGCACTAGTGCTATTGCATTTGGTGCACCTACAGAATTAGAACTAAAACTTGCAAGGCACATTTGCAGCACTGTAGATAGTGTAGACATGATTAGAATGGTTAACTCAGGTACAGAAGCCACAATGAGTGCAGTTAAGCTCGCAAGGGGATATACAGGAAAGAATAAAATAATAAAATTTGCAGGTTGCTACCATGGACATTTTGAAGGCTTTCTAGTTGAAGCAGGTTCAGGAGTAATGACTGCAGGAATACCAGGTTCAGCAGGTGTTCCAGAGGAAAGTATTATCCATACATTAATTGCAAATTACAATGATATTAGCAGCGTAAAAGCATTATTTGAGAAATATAGCGATGATATCGCATGTATAATAATTGAACCAGTAGCAGGAAATATGGGAGTTATACCAGCTGAAAAAGAATTTTTATTAGAGCTTAGAAATTTATGTGATGAATACAAGAGTCTACTTATTTTTGATGAAGTAATGAGTGGATTTAGAGTAGCATATAAAGGAGCACAAAGTATTTATGGAATAGCTCCTGATTTAGTAACTTATGCAAAAATCATGGGAGGGGGACTTCCTTGTGGTGCATATGGTGGGAAAAAAGAAATAATGGAGTTATTATCACCTATGGGACCAGTTTATCAAGCGGGCACTATGTCTGGGAATCCAGTGGTAATGGCAGCAGGATATGAAACATTAACTAAACTTTATAATAACCCTAGTCAATACGCGCACATGGAGAAGCTTTCAGAAAAACTTCAAAAGGGACTACTAGAAATTGCAAAAGAAAAAGGTATACCTATGGTAGTTAATAGATGTGGTTCAATGCTCACAGCCTTCTTTACAAAGAAGAGTGAAGTTAAAACTTTTGAAGATGCTAAAACTTGTGATCCATTGCTATTTGCAAAATACTTTGAACACATGATAAAAAGTGGAATAAATATTGCACCTTCTCAATTTGAGGCAATATTCTTATGCGTTAAGCATACTGATAAGGATATTGAAAAATTCTTAGAGGCGTTTAATAGTTTTAAAATATAAGAGTTCAGTGAATAACAGGCACAATATGTGAAGTAACAATTTTTTCTAAAATTGAAGGAAGTGTAAAACATGAGGTTTATTAAAGATAATGAATTTATACGTGGCAATTGCCCAATGACTAAGGAAGAAGTAAGAATATTAAGTGTAGTAAAGCTTG
>DAVZGU010000104.1:3461-6414 GCA_052274215.1 Clostridium sp.
GGCAATTGCCCAATGACTAAGGAAGAAGTAAGAATATTAAGTGTAGTAAAGCTTGAGCTTGAAGAGGACTATAGGGTAATAGATATCGGCGCGGGAACAGGATCAGTAAGTATTCAGATTGCTGAGATATGCAGTAGTGGTGAAGTAATCGCTATAGAAAAAGATGTTGATGCATTAGAGATTATAAAACAAAACAAAGAAAAATTTAAAACGAGTAACCTGGAAATAATAAGTGCAGAAGCCATGGAAATCCAGCCTAATATAACAGGAGAATTTGATGCTATATTTGTAGGTGGAAGTGGTGGAAACATAGCTGATATTATAGAGAAGTATGGAAGTAAGCTTAAGAAAAACAGGAATATTGTTTTAAACTTTATAACTATAAATAATGTGTACAAGGCTATGGAAGCTTTAAAAGCGTTAAATTATGAAGTAGAATGTGTACAAATCCAAGTAAGCAAGACAAAAGGAAAGAGCTATATGTTAATGGCTAATAATCCTATATTCGTTGTTAGTGGGAAAAAAGTATAAAAAGTATGAAGTTTCTCCTGCATGACGTGAAATAAGAGTTTGAAACGTGAAGGTTGATAAAAAATTCTATTGTTTTGAAAATATAAAATTCTTTATCGCTCACATTCGGCTTACAGCCGGTTAGCTAGCCTTTCTTGCAGTCAGGCTCACGGGAATTTTATATTTGCAAAACAAGAATTTCTAAATCAACTTTCAATGTTTCTGCACTTCTTATTTCATGTCACTTCCGGAGAACATTCATACTATTATGCAGTTATCCCAGTATGAATCTAAGACTGATGACAGATAAAGAAATAATAAATTTCAATACTCCCACCAAAAATCTTTTAGCCGGTAGGCTGCAGGTGTAGTACATATCCTTTGAATTTAATATTTCCAAACCAATAATTCCCAAAACAAGTTTAACTGTCAACTCTCAACTATAAAAAAGTTATCCACATTATTTCCCACAAACTATTTTATGATTTTATTAGCTACAAAATCTGTGTTTACCTATTACTTTTATAAGTGTACGTGACCATATCCACTTATTGGTACTCGTTGCAGGATTAAAATAGAATACTGCTCCCCCTGAGGGGTCCCATCCATTTAGTGCATCCCTTGCAGCCCTTGTAGAGCTTTCTTCAAGTTTTGCATTTATTTGTCCATCTACTATAGCTGTGAATGCCCCTGGTTGATAAATTACTCCTGCTATTGTAGACGGAAATCTTGCATCGCGTGTTCTGTTTAAAATTGTTGCTCCAACAGCTACCTGACCCTCATAAGGTTCTCCTCTGGCCTCACCATTTATGAGCCTAGCTATTAAATCCACATCCTTATTATTTGTTACGTTTTGGCCAGAAGTTGATCCGCCAGGATTTGATGTACTAACCGAAATACCAATAGCTGCAAGTGTTTGTTTCCCTGCAATTCCATCTACATTTAATCCATTATTACCTTGAAACGCCTTAACAGAAAGATATGTATTGTAACCATATATTCCATCAACACTATCCTTATGGTATCCCCATTCTTTTAGTTTAGTTTGAATTTGTTTAACTTGATCGCCTCTTGACCCATATTTGTAAACCTGTGCCATAACTTTCATACTAGAAATATTAAAGTAAATTTCATTTGCAAAATATGTAATTAAAATTATCATAACTACAGCACTACATCTTTTAAATAAATGCTTTTTACTCTTCAAATTTATTCCTCCTTAGAAAACAATCTATAAATTTCATTAACATTAATAGTTTGTTCTAAATTCCAAAAAAAATACACTGTGCTACTATAATCTAATTAAGTAACACAGTGTATTTTTATATAATTTTTTTTAGCTTTCTTTTCCATCTAGGAGATAATAGTTCTTCAATTATATCATTCATAATTACTATTCCGCATAACTTTTCTTCCTCGTCCACTACAGGTAAAGATATTAAATCATATTTAAGTGCCAGTTCAACAGCATCCTCAATATCTTGGCAATCTTTTATTTTAATAACTGTATCATCCATAATGTCTTTCAATTTCTGCGTTGGAGCTGAGAGCACTAAATTCCTTAAGGAAATAGACCCTTGAAGTTTTTTATCTTCATCTACAATATAAATATAGTGTATTACTTCATCTTCAGGTTGAAGTTCCCTTAGAATTTCTATAGTTTCACTAGCTGTAATATTTACATTAAAAGAAATAAAATCTTTATTCATTATGCTCCCAACAGCTTCCTCTTCATAATCCATAAGATTTCTAATTTCTTCTTCATCATCTTTATTAAAGTTTAGAAGGATTTTTTCTACATCAGCTTCCTTCATTTCATCTAAAATATCAGCAATTTCATCATTAGGCATTTCATCTAAGATTTCTTGTGCACGTAAATTATTAATAGTACTTAAAATATCTGCTTGAACCTCTGGCTGCAATTCCTCTAGGGTGTGTGCTGCTAAATCTTTATCTAGACTTTCGAAAATTTTGTTTCGAGCACCAGTATCTAATCCCTCTAAAATATCTGCAAGGTCTGCTGGATGGAGCTTAGTTAATTTTCCATAAGGCTTTGTTAATTTTAAGCTATGATCTACCATTTCTAATGATTGAACACTTTCCCATGTTATACTATTTTCTCGAGGCTTTTTACCAAAAACATCATAAAAAACTCTAATTATCCCATCTAATTTGTACTTTCTAGAAGCTGCAATAATACCAGACTCTACCGCTACAACTCTTATTTCTCCACCAATCTTATTCATGGTTAAATCATTAACTTTAACCACTTTTTTGCCGTTAACATCGACTATTTGTTTATTCAATAAATGCTTGGATAAAAGGTAAGAGAATTTTCTAGGAATTATATCTTTAACTCCTCTTACTTTTATATTTATTTTTTTATCTTCTTTACATATTTCAATATTTCTAAATTCATAATTAAAAATCTCACTGTTTTTTT
>DAVZGU010000105.1:0-6411 GCA_052274215.1 Clostridium sp.
ATTGCTTTCTAAAAATGATAATAACTCCTCAGCAGTGCCCAGTTTTCCTGAAAATCTTTGCATTTCTGGTGCTTTAGATTTTAGTATTTCAAAATCTTCTTCCCACGCCGCAGAACTCTTATACATCTTTTGGACGTTCCACTTGTACATGTTGTCAATTTCATCTCTTGTTTTAAGTTTTTTAACTTCACTCACTAAAATCCCCTTCTTTCATTTCATAAATTAAAAATACGCAAATATGCATATCATTAAATTACATTTTATAAATATATTACCATATGTTTTTAAAAAAATCTATTAAAAGTAGATATTAAATTTAGATATCAATGGAACCTAAAAAAGATGACTCCTGTTTACAAACAGAAATCATCTTCTTAATTCAGCCTAGACTTTTTGAAAATCTATGCTTCTTGTAGCTCTATTAAGCAAAACTACTATTAATTATTTTTACTTGTAATTTTATTCAAATTTAAAGTCTTTGAATTTATCTCCTAATATATCAGCTAAAGTTAATCCAGTTTCTTCTTCTTGCTTATATTGTGAAAAATCTTCATTTCCTCTTGCTGCTTCTCTAATACTTAGACTTATTCTTCTATCTTTTTCGTTTATTTCACCAATTTTAACTTTTACAACTTCTCCAACTTTTAATACGTCAGAAACTTTTGCTATACGTTCTTCTGATATTTCTGATAAATGAACTAGTCCTTCTACTCCTGATTCAAGTTGTACAAAAGCACCGAAATCCATCAATTTTACAACAGTTCCTTCTACTATAGCACCAGGCTTGTAGTTGCTTACTATATTCTTCCATGGGTTTCCTGCTTCTGATTTAAGTCCTAAAGATATTCTTCCTTTTTCTTTATCAAAATCTAAAATAGTAACTTCGACTTCATCTCCAACTGCCACTACCTCTGATGGATCTTGAACTCTTTTCCATGATAATTGTGAAACATGAATAAGACCATCAATGCCACCTAAATCTACGAAAGCACCAAATTTAGCAAGTCTAGTTATAACACCGTTTCTCTTGTCGCCCTTTTTGAGCTCATTCCAAATTATATCTTTCTTACCTTCATTTTCTTCTTTTTCTATTACTCTTCTTGATAGAACTATGTTTTTATTTTCTTTATCAAGTTCTATTATTTTAACTTCTAAAGTTTTTCCTTTAAAGTCTTCTAAGTTTTCTATATATGAATCTGAGATTTGTGATGCAGGTATAAATGCTCTAACTCCATCAATATAAGCCGTAACTCCGCCTTTTACTATGTCGCTAACTGTTACTTCTAATGTTTTATTTTCATCTACGATTTCCTGGAATTTTTCCCATACTTTAACGCTATCTTCTCTTTTTTTAGCTAAAATCACGTCATCAGTATTATCCATCGCATCTTTCATTGTAACTTCTTCATTACTATCTGCTGTCATATCTTTCATGATAACTTCTTCATTACCATCTGTTGTCATATCTTTCATTATAACTTCTTCTTTATTATCTGTTGTCATATAAATACACTCCTCTTATTGCATAATTGTTGCTAAAAATATTTTAAAATTATTTATAGTCTACTATAGTATATTCTACAAATAATCATTGAAATCCTGCTTATTTTCAAAATACACCCTTTTATACAGTTATTTTTTTAAAAATAACTTCTTTATTATATCATACTTCACCTATACATAACGTCATACCATCTAATTTCATCTTATTTTTTATAATCCTTGCACCACTAAGTTCTACACAAGGCTCACAAACAGCTCTAACTCCAATAGTTTTTTCAACGAAATCACTGCCGCAAAATTTATGTTGTACTTGCTTTATATCTTCTGCAGTAAATATTTTAAGTTGGCATTTAAAATAATTTACTAGCGCATTTATTGCTACCTCATCTTTTTTTATCAAAATCGTCGTTATAGACTTTATAGACCTAATATCTATATTATATTCTTTAAGAATCCTTAATACAGTTTGTTGCATTTTCTGAGTTGAAAAATCTTTTCTACATCCTATCCCTATTACGATATTTCTTCTTATTAATTTAAGAGTGGGCACTATATGTCCCTTTAAATGATTATCAATACTCTCTGAGCTACAAATGTATAGTAATCCACTAATATCCTCTAAATTACTACTATATCCAGCGGGCGTTTGTACTATTCCCTTTTCATCAAAAAATCCAATTTTTTTTCCTTCTACTAAAAGAGCCGCTATATCTTTTGCTTTTTTCAAATCCTCAATTATAAGTCCGTTATCTTTCGCTATCATATCTGGAGCATAAATCCCTAAATTATCTGTAGCCGTAGTTATTATAGCTTGTGATTCGAGAAGCTTACTAACCTTTAATGTAAGCTCATTTGCCCCGCCTAAGTGTCCACTCAAAAGACTTATAACATAATTACAAGAATTATCTATAACTAATACTGCAGGGTCCACATACTTACTTTTTATGTATGGTGCTATAGCTCTAACTGCAATACCTGTAGAACTTATAAATATTACACCTCTATAGTTTTCCATTACATTTTTACTAACTTCCTTAAAATTAAAATCACTTTGCTTTTTCTTTGAATATAAATCAATGTTAAAGCTTGAAGCTAAAATTTTAGCTATTTGATCTCCCTTTTCTGTAAATGTAATAACTGCATATTTCATTTTTTCACCATTCCTATTATATATCATACTATTATTATACACAAAACATAAAATAATTGGGGACGGTTAACAACTATTTGCATTTGAATAATTATTAAATGTCCCCTATCATGTATCATATAAAAAAATTCTAGAAATTAATTATCTTTCTTCTCTAAAATAGGGGTTTCCTAGTCCAGCCGGTGGTGAATTTTTACTAGATTTTTTCATTGATACTATTACTAAAATAATTATTGTGACTAAATATGGTAGCAAATCAATAAGATATTGAGATATTGCAAAATTAGGTAATCCCTGAAGTCTAAAACCTATTATGTCAAGCCCTCCAAAAAGGTATGCTCCTATAAGCGCTCTATGAGGCCTCCAAGTTGCAAATATTACTAAGGCCACCGCTATCCACCCTCTTCCAGCTGTTACATTCTCCTGCCATGCTGGAACATAAACAAGAGATAGATATGCTCCCCCAAGACCACAAAGAGCTCCGCCTATTAATGTATTGACATATTTATATAAATTAACGTTTATACTAGCTGCATCGGCGGCTGCAGGATTTTCACCAACTGCCATGGTGTTTAAGCCTTTAGTAGTTTTATATAAATATATAAACAAAAGCAAAGTTATAATATATCCCAAATATACAAACACGTCTTGATTAAAAAATATATCTCCTATAAAAGGTATGTCTCCAATTAATGGAATTCTTTTAGGCACAAAAAATGATTTAACATTATCTGGGGTAACTTGCCCAATCAATTTTTTACCTATCATACTTGAGAACCCTGTTCCAAATATAGTTAGCGTAAGACCACATACAACTTGATTTGCCCGAAGTGTTATAGTTAAAAACGCATAAATTAACGCTCCAAAGGCTCCTGAAATTGCTGCAGCTATCATGGCTATAACAGGATTCCCCGTACTTAAGCCTGCCATAAATCCAATGACAGATCCCATAAGCATCATACCTTCTACACCTAAATTAAGGTTACCTACCTTTTCAGTTAATAATTCACCTAATGTTGCAAAAAGTAGAGGTGTACCAGCTACAACCGCAGCGGCTAAAAATGTTGTTATACTATTCATTTTTATTTTCCTCCTTTAGTATACTTTGATACTTAAAATTTATTTTATATTTAGTGAAGAATTCACTGCCTAATACGAAAAATAGTATAATTGCTTGTATTAATTGTGCAGCTGCTTCAGGTATTCCAAAGGCTGTTTGAATAAATGACGCTCCTTGTAATAGAGCCGCAAAAAGTATAGATACTATTACTATAATGGGTGCACTTAATCCTGAAAGCCAAGCTATAATTATAGCTGTAAATCCCGCCCCACCTGCAACTTGTGCAGACAGTGTCCTACTCACAGCTGATACTTGAATTACACCCGCAATTCCACATAGTGCTCCACTTAAAAATATAGCTATATACATGGTTTTTCTGATTTTAATGCCTGCATACAATGCTGTTTTTTCACTTTCTCCAAGCACCGAAATTTCATAACCCTTCTTAGTATATTTCATGAAAATATACACTATAATCACAAGTATAATTGCGATTATCCATCCCATATGTATACCAAAAACATCTGGAAGCGTTGCATTTGGCGATAAATTAGGTATTTTAGGGAAACCCATTGCTCTCTTATCCTTCCAAGGTCCATATTGAAGGTAAGTAACAAATTTTAAAGCTATGTAATTTAGCATTAAGGTTACAATTGTTTCATTAGTATTCCATTTGCCCTTAAGTAAGGCTGCAATTAATGCCCATAATCCTCCGCCTAAAATACCTGCACAAAACATTATTAATAACAATGGTAATTTGTCCATATGAGGAAATTTCAAGGCAAAAAAAGTAGCAGCAAAGGCGCCCATTACTATTTGTCCTTCTCCTCCAATATTCCAAAATTGCATTTTGAAGGCTATAGATATTCCAAGAGAAGCTATAATCAGTAGTATTGCCTTAATAAGTGTTTGCCTAATACTATAAATCGATCCAAAGCTTCCCTTTATAAGAGAGGCATATACGTCTATTGGATTAAGTTTAATTACTAACAAAAACATACCTAGTACCAATAAGGATAGGAGGATTGCAATACTTCTAATTTTAAAATTATCAGTTTTGCGAGTTTCAGCTCTTTTAACAATCTTCATCATCTAATTCTCCTCCATCTGGGCAGTATTTCCCACCATCATCATACCAATTTTTTCTCTTGAAGCTTTTTTTGCATCAACAATGCCAGTAACCTCACCATCACAAAGCACCATAATCCTATCGCATAACTTAATTAATACATCCAAATCTTCTCCAATGAATAATACTGCCGTTCCTTTTTCCTTCTCCTTACTTACTAAGTCATAGATTGTATAACAGGTATTAATATCCAGACCCCTTACGGCATATGCCATAACAAGAATCTTCGGATACATACTTAATTCTCTTCCAACTAATATTTTTTGAATATTCCCACCTGATAAGTATTTTATGGGATGATGTATGTCTGGCGTTTTAATTTCAAATTTCTCAACCATTTTTTTTGCTTTAATTACGACTGGTTTTCTATCTATAAATATCCCCTTTTGCGTGTGATAATCTTTTAGCAAAAGGTTATCCACCATTCCCATAGATGCAACAAGTCCCATTCCTAATCTATCTTCTGGTATAAAGCTCATGCTTATACCTTTATTAATAATGTCTCTAGGAGATTTTCCTACTAGATTCTCGCCCTCAAGAACTATTTCACCACTTGCTACCTTCTCAATTCCTGCAATGGCCTCACATAATTCCCTTTGACCACTACCTGCAATTCCAGCCACACCAAGAATTTCAGAACGTCTTAGGCTGAAACTAATATTTTTAATTATCTCTGCCTTTTCAGCATTTAACACTTTCAAGTCTTTAACCTCGAGCATTATATCTCCTGGCTCTTTATTTACCTTATTTATAGATAAATCCGCTTTACGACCCATCATGAGTTCTGTTAATTGCTTTGGAGTGGTATTTTCTTTTTCCACTGTTTTTATAGCTTCACCTTTTCTTAAAACAGTAATTTTGTCACAGATCTCCATTACTTCATCCATTTTATGACTTATAAATATAATTGCACAGCCTTGTTCTTTCATCTTTCTCATTATTTTAAATAATTTTTCAGTTTCACCTTGAGTAAACACCGTAGTAGGTTCATCTAATACCAAGACATCAGCACCTCTATAAAGCACCTTAAGTATTTCAAGATTTTGCCTCTCTCCTACTGCCATATCACAAACATATTTGTTTATATCCATCTCTAAATGAAATTTTTCACATATATCATTAATCTTTTTAATTTCTAACTTGTCATTAAAAAATAAGCCTCTATTTTGACCCAGTAATATATTTTGCTTCGCAGTCATTTCCTCAACTAATTTAAAATGCTGATAAATCATTCCTATACCAGCTTTAATAGCATCCTTTGGACAAGTGAAATTCATATTTTTCCCATGAATAAAAATGGAACCACTATCAGGAGTATATACCCCTGATAGCATATTCATGAGAGTGCTTTTACCTGCCCCATTTTCACCTAGTAGCGCATGAATTTCTCCACCATGCACCATTAAATTCATATTCTTATTAGCTATTACCTTTCCGAAGGTCTTACTAATATTCTCTATAGATACATAAGGGATTTCATCCATATTAAATCATCTCCTGCATATTTAAAATCATATATTATTTCTCTATTTTTCCTTCTACGCCTTTAACAAACCAATTAAATTGTAA